>JANXRP010000181.1 GCA_025352965.1 Comamonadaceae bacterium | reverse complement strand
GGTAAAAAATCGCCGTTCTTTCACAAGCTAGTTAAAGACTTGGTGCAGCAAATGGGTGCGGCATATCCAAACCTTGCTGCAAACGAAGCGCGTATTACTTCGGTGCTCAAGGCTGAGGAAGAGCGCTTTTTTGAGACGCTTGAAATTGGCATGAAAATTTTGGATGATGCTCTGCAAGGCAATGCCACCGTGCTCTCTGGTGATGTGGCCTTCAAACTGCACGACACATATGGCTTCCCGCTCGATCTGTCTGCGGATGTTTGCCGTGAGCGGGACGTGACGGTCGACACCGCCGGATTTGATGCCGCGATGGCCAAGCAAAAAGACCAGGCTCGTGCCGCAGGCAAGTTCAAAATGGATAAGGCACTGGAGTACAGCGGTGCAGGTAATGAGTTTGTGGGCTATGAGCGATTAGAGCAAACTGCCAAAGTGGTGGCGCTCTACGCGGATGGCGCCCTTGTTGAATCTTTAGTCAGCGGTCAAAACGGTGTTGTCGTGTTGGATGCAACGCCTTTTTATGCTGAGTCTGGCGGACAGGTGGGTGATAGTGGTGTCATTTCAACATCGGGTGTTACGTTTGCTGTTGCCGATACGCAAAAAATTAAAGCCGATGTGTTTGCACATCACGGGGCACTTGTTAATGGCTCGCTTAAAGTGGGCGATGCCGTAGAGGCCACAGTAGATATGGTTTTGAGGGCATCTACCGTGCGTAATCACAGTGCTACGCACTTGATGCACAAAGCACTGCGCGAGGTTCTGGGTGATCATGTGCAGCAAAAGGGTTCTCTGGTGAACGCGGACCGTACGCGCTTTGACTTTGCGCATAACGCGCCCGTAACCAGCGCTGAAATCACGGCGATTGAAACCAAGGTGAATGCGGAAATTTTGGCGAATGCACAAGCGTCCGCCCGTGTGATGGAGATTGAAGCCGCCAAAGCCACGGGCGCGATGATGCTGTTTGGCGAGAAGTATGGTGACACCGTTCGGGTGTTGGAGATCGGTACATCCAAAGAACTATGCGGTGGTACGCACGTACAACGTACAGGTGACATTGGCCTCTTCAAAATTGTGGGCGAGAGCGGCATTGCATCGGGTGTGCGCCGCATTGAAGCTGTGACTGGAATGAATGCGCTGGCTTATTTGCAGCAATTAGAAAACACCGTAGACGCGGCAGCGCAGTCACTCAAAACCAGTCCCGCTGAACTTAGCTCCAGACTTGAGATGATGCAATCGCAGATGAAGGCGCTTGAAAAAGAAGTCTCAGCACTCAAGGGCAAATTGGCCTCTGGTCAAACGGGTGATTTAGTTGCCAAAGCCGTTGACGTTAATGGCATGAAGCTCTTGGTCGCCGAGCTGGAAGGCCTTGATTCCAAGGGCTTGCAGGGCATGATTGCACTACTCAAAGACAAGCTGAAATCAGGTATCGTGGTTTTAGCAAGCGTCGATGCTGGCAAAGTGCAGCTTGCTGTGGGCGTGACGAGTGATGTGACTGCAAAAGTTAAAGCAGGCGAGCTGGTGAACTTTGTCGCAGGTCAAGTGGGCGGCAAAGGTGGCGGCAAACCTGATCTGGCAATGGCGGGTGGTACGGATGCGAGTCAGTTGGGTGCAGCGCTTGCCAGCGTCAACGCTTGGGTCAATACCAAGCTTTAACGTGGCGCTTTAATTGTGATTTATTTTTGCGACAAAATCCAAGTCACAAGCGCTTTAGCTTCAACCTCATTCACTTGTGCATTTGCTGGCATTGGCACAGGCCCCCATACGCCAGAGCCGCCTTTCATAACCTTTGCCGATAGTTTTGCGACCGCATCTTTTTGACCTGCGTACTTAGCTGCGACATCTTTAAACGCTGGGCCGAGTACTTTTTTGTCAACGGCGTGGCAAGCTATGCAATTTTTTTCGGTTGCTTGTTTGAGATCGGCCAAAGCGGACTGCGAGCCAAATAAGGCGGCAAGTGATAAGGCGAGAGTAAGAGCAGTTTTTTTCATGATTGCTTAACGATAAGGGTTGGTATTGGGTTGGCGCTTAATATAAATCGAGCACAGCGCCTTTGGATGCGCTAGATGCATTGAAGGCAAACTTAGCTTGTACACCGCGTGTGTAGCGCGGCTTTGGTTGCTTCCAAGCCGCACGACGCGTGGTGATGATGGCATCATCTACGTTGAGCTGTAGCAGCAACTGCTTGGCATCAATCGTGACGCTGTCGCCATTTTCAATCAAGGCAATCACGCCGCCTGCGTAAGCTTCTGGCGCCACATGACCGACCACCATGCCCCATGTGCCGCCGCTAAAGCGTCCATCGGTAATGAGGCCAACGGTTTCGCCAAGTCCTGCGCCAATGAGTGCGCCTGTGGGAGCCAACATCTCAGGCATGCCAGGGCCACCTTTGGGGCCGAGGTAACGCAAAATCATCACATCGCCGTGGGTAATCTTGCCGTCCAAAATAGCTTTGAGTGCAGATTGCTCATCATCGAAACATTTGGCAGGCCCTGTCATCACTGGATTTTTAAGTCCCGTAATTTTGGCAACTGCGCCTTCGGGTGAGATATTGCCTTTCAAAATGGCAAGATGTCCTTCTTTGTAAAGCGCCTTGTCAATCGTGCGAATACAGTCTTGATTGGCACGCGGCACGTCAGGCACGTCTTTCAAAACCTCAGCAATGGTTTTGCCTGAAATGGTCATGCAATCGCCGTGCAAGAGGCCAGCATTGAGCAAAACTTTCATGACTTGCGGAATACCACCTGCTTGGTGCAAATCGACGGCTAAATATTTGCCAGATGGTTTGAGGTCACAAATCACGGGTGTTTTTTTGCGCATGCGCTCAAAGTCGTCAATGGTCCATTCAACCCCAGCCGCATGAGCAATCGCCAAGAAGTGCAGCACCGCATTGGTTGAACCGCCTGTGGCCATAATGACGGCGACCGCATTTTCAAGAGCTTTTTTAGTCACGATGTCGCGTGGCTTGAGTCCGAGCTTGATGGCATTCATCAATACTTGCGCCGACTCCTTGGCGGAATTTTGCTTTTCGTCGTGTGGGTTCGCCATGGTGGACGAGTAGGGCAGCGACAACCCCAGCGCTTCAAAGGCCGAGCTCATGGTGTTAGCGGTGTACATACCACCGCAGGAACCCGGTCCAGGGACAGCGCGCATTTCAATTTCGCGCAGGTCTTCGTCGCTCATGTTGCCAGCCGCATTTTGCCCCACAGCTTCAAACACGCTGACGATGTTCAGATCTTGACCTTTGTAGCGACCGGGCAAAATCGTGCCGCCGTAGACATAGATAGCTGGCACATTGGCGCGCAACATGCCCATCATGCCGCCTGGCATGTTTTTGTCGCAACCACCCACCACCACCACGCCGTCCATCCATTGGCCTTGCACGCAGGTTTCGATGCAATCCGAAATCACTTCGCGCGAGACGAGCGAGTACTTCATGCCTTCGGTGCCCATCGCCATGCCGTCAGAAATGGTAGGCGTGCCAAAAATCTGAGCGTTGCCGCCTGCTTCTTCGATGCCAGCTACGGCTGCATCTGCCAGCTTTTGCAAGCCGCTATTACAAGGCGTAATCGTGCTGTGCCCATTGGCGACACCAATCATGGGTTTGCCAAAGTCGGCTTCGGTATAGCCCATGGCGTAGTACATGGAGCGATTGGGCGCACGTGATTTGCCAACGGTGATGTTGTCCGAGCGCAAATTTTTGAAATGGATAGTTTGTTCAGTCATGATTCAATTGTAATTAAGCGGCTGGATAAATCTGGGCGAGTAGGTCGGTTGCGTTGTCGCCGTGCTTGAGTAAATCGATTTGGCCTTGATCCATAAAGCCCTCTTTCATAGAGTGGTGCATGGCTTGTAAAAAAGTATCGTAGTAGCCGCGTGTATTAAGAAATCCAAGCGGCTTGCCGTGATAAGCCAGTTGCCGCCACACCCATTGCTCGATGATTTCTTCAAACGTGCCAATGCCGCCTGCCATTGCAATAAACGCATTGGCGCGCTCAGCCATGATGGCTTTGCGCTCGTGCATGTCTTCCACCACAAATAGCTCTGTACAGCGTGTATTGGCGTGTTCGCGTTCCATCAAGGCTTGTGGAATCACGCCGATGACATGCGCACCGGCGTCTAATGCCGCATTAGCCACAGTGCCCATGAGGCCATTTTTACCGCCGCCATAAACCAGTTGTCCACCGCGCTCACCCACCCAGTGACCTACTGCGATAGCTGCCTCTTCATAGGCGGGGTGATTCCCCATGCGAGAGCCGCAGTAAACGGCAAGAGAAATGGCGGGCATGACGGTCATAAAACGGTTAGCTATAGGACTTCACTCGCATGGTCGGCAAGCCGTGAGCGCTCGCCCCGTGCCAGCGTGATATGCCCGCTGTGTGCCCAGCCTTTGAACTTATCGACGATGTAGGTCAGGCCGCATGAGCCCTCGGTGAGGTATGGCGTATCAATTTGCGCAAGGTTGCCCATGAGCACAATTTTTGTTCCAGGACCAGCACGTGTCACCAGCGTTTTGATTTGCTTGGGTGTCAAATTTTGTGCTTCGTCTATGATGAGGTATTTGTTTAAGAACGTACGGCCGCGCATAAAGTTCATACTCTTAATTTTGATGCGGCTACGAATCAAATCTTGTGTGGCCG
>JANXRP010000174.1 GCA_025352965.1 Comamonadaceae bacterium | reverse complement strand
CTCGGGGCACATTTTAGTGCTTGATAAACACAGCACGGGTGACGGCTTGGTGAGTGCTTTGCAAGTGTTGCAAGCGGTGAACCGACTGGGGCAATCGATGGCCGAAGCGCTGGCCGATGTGTCGCTTTTCCCGCAGACGATGTTGAATGTAAAAGTCAAAGCAGGTTCGGATTGGCAAAGCAACGCGCCGCTTCAAAAATTGATGAAAGAAGTCGAGGCGGAGCTGGGCGATGCAGGGCGTATCTTGATTCGTGCCAGTGGCACAGAGCCAGTGGTTCGCGTTATGGTGGAGGCTAGGGATGCCATGCGTGCTAAAGCTGCAGCCGAAAAATTAGCTGCAGCGCTTTAACTCGTCAAACCTTTCCAAAGCATGTAGATCGCTTGCGCGAAAAGCATGCAAGCGAAAGATTTTTTGAGTAGCGGCATGGGTAGGCGGTGGGAGACCTTAACACCGACTGGCGCCATGATGGAGCTAGCGGTGGCCAGCACCACCAACGCGGGCAGATAAACAAAACCGAATGCGCCTTTGGGCAAGGACTCGATGCCCCAGCCTGTATAGATGTATCCCATGCTATTGATCAGCGCGAGTGGCATGCCAAATGCCGCGCTGGTCGCAATGGCGTTATGGATAGGGATATTGCGAGCTGTCATAAACGGCACGCTGATAAATGCACCTCCAGCGCCAACTAAACCTGACATCATGCCGATAACAACACCGACAAGCCCTTGTTTGGCAAGACTTGGCATGGCTTTACTGGCAACAGGTTTTTTGGCGATCAACATGTTGACAGCCGAGTAGCTAATAAATAATCCAAACAGGATGGCGAGCCATTGACCTTTGAGAAGGCTAAATAGTCCAATACTGGTAATTAAGCTTCCAACAATAATGCCAGGGGTTATGTTTTTAAAAACATCCCAACGGATGGCACCGCGTTTGTGCTGGGCACGAACATTCGAGAGCGAAATAAACAAAATAGATGCCATTGCCGTTGCAATCGCCATCTTGACCGCTAAATCGGCGCTGACGGCTCGCTGGGTCAAGATGTAAGTGACAAACGGCACGGTCATCATGCCGCCCCCGATACCGAGCACACCTGCTAAAAATCCTGTAAAAAGTCCAAGCGCTGCGAGTTCAGCAATGAGTAGGGGTTCAAGCATCGGGGTCAATCAAAAGTGAGGTATGTCCATCAAAATAGGTGTCTGCAAACAAACCCAAAGCCGCATTCCTGAACCAAAGGTTCAGGTCGACACAGTCAAACGTAGGTTGGGACGCCCTAACGCGAGGGACATGCACGCTGCTGCGTTTTATTCCATGTCTGGTGCTCAAAGAGCATTGGTTCAAGGAAATTTAGGACTTTGGCGAATGCTGGCAGACGCTTTTGATTCTAGGCGATACCTTTGAAATCTGCCTGGCTCACATCAACAAATGTTCGCCCGCATTATCACCACCCAAAATCACATAATTCACTTTGCGAATGTCCATTAGTTTTTTGCCGCCCGAATAGCTGATTGAGCTTTGTACGTCCTCTTCCATCTCACGCAATGTACCAGCCAGCTTACCTTTGATGGGCTCCAAGATGCGTTTGCCCTCCACGTGCTTGTATTCGCCCTTGTTGAAATCGGATGCGCTGCCATAGTATTCTTTGTAAAGCTTGCCATCAACATCAACTGTTTTGCCAGGGCTTTCTTCGTGGCCAGCCAACATAGATCCAATCATCACCATCGTTGCGCCAAAACGGATGGATTTGGCAATGTCGCCATGTTCGCGTATGCCGCCGTCAGCAATGATGGGTTTGGTCGCTACGCGTGCACACCACTTGAGCGCAGAGAGCTGCCAACCGCCTGTGCCAAAACCTGTTTTCATTTTGGTGATGCAGACCTTGCCAGGACCGATACCGACTTTGGTCGCATCCGCGCCCCAGTTTTCTAGATCGATGATGGCTTCGGGTGTGCCAACATTACCCGCAATGATGAAGGAGCTTGGTAAATGCTCTTTCAAATATGCAATCATGTTTCGCACGCTATCAGCATGGCCGTGAGCAATATCAATCGTGATGTATTCAGGCGCTAGTTTTTTAGTTACAAATTTGTCCACGGTGTCGTAGTCCGTCTTTTTAACACCCAAAGAAATAGATGCAAACACGCCTTTGGCATGCATGTCTTGGACAAACTGCACGTTATCTAAATCGAAGCGATGCATGACGTAAAAATAACCATTTTTTGCCATCCACTCGCAAATGGATTCATTTAAAACGGTTTTCATATTGGCGGGAACGACTGGAATGCGGAAAGATCGCCCGCCTAATTCAACACTTGCATCACATTCTGAGCGGGATTCCACACGGCATTTGCGTGGGAGGAGAAGAACGTTGTCGTAGTCGAAAATTTCCATGAGAGTTGTGCCGCCAAGAGATCAAAAAAAAGATTAAAGAAGTTGACCATCGCTGGTTAATGCGTTGTCTAAACGAGCCATCAGCAAAGTGTATTCAGGCGAATGGGTTGATGCTGCGCTGGGTGTTGCTAGACTTGGATTGCTAGGTGTGATGCCTTGTGCGGCGATATTGAGCGCCGCTAGAACGGCAATACGGTCACGCGCTTTGATTTTGCCTGCATCGCGGATTTGGCACATAGCCGTATCGACTTTAGCAACCGCTTGGCGTAGCAATGACTCACCTTCGACGGAACTTGCCAGAATGTAGCTTTGTCCCATGATTTGAACTTCGATTTGTTTCATTCTGTCGCCTCTTCAAGCAAAGGGGATGGCGCCGTGGGTAGGCGCTGTAGCACTGCATCAATACGTAGACTCGCTGCTTGCAGGCGCGATTGCAGGCTATCTCGTTCGGCAGTCAGTTCACTTAGCTGGCGCTCAAGCAAGACCACCGTACGGCGGGACTCTTCGTGGCGAACCAGTAAGCGTTCAATTCGTTCAGTCAGTGCGTCATTCATGTTTTGTATTTTAGGGGACTAAAATTAGAGTCTTTCATCAACACGGAGCATATCGTGAGCAACGCACCTCAAGCCACCCCCTCTATCCACAATCCCATTAGTAAAGGACAACTTTTGCAAGACCCTTTTTTGAATCAATTGCGTAGGGAGCATATCCCTTGCTCGGTTTATCTAGTGAATGGCATTAAGTTGCAAGGCCAAATTGAGTCTTTTGATCAGTATGTCATTTTGCTACGCAACACGGTGACGCAAATGGTCTACAAGCATGCCGTGTCCACTATTGTTCCAGGTCGTGCGGTGAACTTTCAAATTGAAGGTGTGAGTCCTGATCCGCAGGCCATGGCAGCTTGATTAAGACCACGCCCGTCATCTTGGTGGGTGTTGATTTTGGCGAACCCCATTTTGACCTAGAGCTTGTAGAGCTTGGTCTGTTGGCACAAACCGCGGGGTTGGATCCTATAGCCTGTATGACCTGCAAACGAAAAGCGCCTGATGCTGCGCTATTTGTGGGCTCAGGCAAGGCTGATGAAATCAAGGCCATGATGCTGGAGACGGGCGCGCAAGAGGTGTTGTTCGACCAAGCCTTAAGTCCTGCGCAGCAGCGTAATTTAGAGCGGCATTTAGAGTGTGCTGTGAATGACCGGACGCTTCTTATCTTGGAAATTTTTGCCTCACGTGCGCGCAGTCATGAGGGCAAACTGCAAGTCGAACTGGCACGTTTGCAATATTTATCGACGCGTCTTGTGCGCCGTTGGTCGCATTTGGAGCGCCAAAAGGGCGGTATTGGTAATCGGGGTGGTCCAGGTGAGACCCAAATCGAGCTGGATCGCCGCATGATTACGGAGTCTATTACACGTATCAAAGCACGGCTTGTTATCGTTAAAAAACAGCGCAATACTCAGCGTAAGCAGCGCGAGCGCACGGGGACATTTGCTATTTCCCTTGTCGGTTATACCAATGCAGGTAAATCGAGTTTGTTCAATAGTTTGGTTAAAGCCAAAACCTATGCGGCTGATCAGCTCTTTGCGACGTTAGATACGACAACGCGCCAACTCTACCTTGGCGCAGACCATACGGGTCGTGGCTTACAAGCCTCTTTATCAGATACCGTTGGGTTCATCCGTGATTTGCCGCATGGACTCGTTGACGCGTTTGAGGCCACGCTGCAAGAGGCCGCTTCGGCCGATTTACTTTTGCATGTGATTGATGCTGCATCCCCCAATTATCTTGAGCAAATTGGACACGTCCAAAAAGTGTTAGCAGAAATTGGTGCAGCGGAAATTTCACAAATATTGATTTTTAATAAGTTTGATGCGATTGCTGAAGATGCAAGGCCCGCTGAACTGATGGGGCAGTTTGAATTGGACGGCAAAACAGTACCACGCCTCTACGTGAGTGCATTAACGAACAAAGGTATCCCTGAGCTACGCGAGATGCTGCTAGGCTGGGTAAAATCAACTACATGAAATTATTATTCCTACCACCAGCGCTTCAGCGCATGTTTAACCAGCCGCCAGACTTAGATGAGATATGGCGCGACGTCAACAACAAAATCTCCCGATTTTTTGGTCGTGGTAAAAAAAATGACACACAGCAAACGCATCAGTTTGGTCATACGCCGCCTATGAATGAAGGAGGCAATGGCAACACTCCACCACCCGTGATGAATGCAAAAACAGCAGGAAAAAGTTTTGGCGTGATGTTTGCTGTGATTGCACTTATCTGGCTGCTGACTGGGTTTTATGTTGTGCAAGAGGGCCAGCAAGCGGTGGTCATGCGTTTTGGTCAATTCAAAGGTGCCCAGTCGGGTGGCATTACAGGCGCAGGCGTGAGCTGGCGCTTGCCTTACCCGTTTGAAGCGCACGAAGTTGTGCAAGTCAGCCAGTTACGTTCGGTCGAAGTGGGGCGTAATAAGGTGGTGCAATCTAGCAGTTCGCAAGGCTCTGGCGCAGGGACGCCTAGTTTGCGCGATTCATCCATGTTGACACAAGACGAAAATATTGTGGATGTGCGTTTTGTGGTGCAGTACAGATTAAAGAGCTCGTCTGATTACATTTTTAATAACCGTGATCCAGATGAAGCGGTCATTCTTGCCGCAGAATCTGCTGTGCGTGAAGTGGTGGGCAAGGGAACGATGAACACCGTGCTCAACGAAAAACGTGAAGCCATTGCGGGTGATATTGTGAAATCTGTGCAATCACAAATGGATGCTTACAAAACGGGCATTTTGATTTCTAGCGTCAACATTCAAAACGTGCAACCACCCGAGCAAGTGCAGGCGGCGTTTGATGACGCACTCAAAGCGGGCCAAGACGGCGACCGCGCTAAAAATGAAGGCCAAGCTTACGCCAATGACGTGATCCCTCGCGCAGAAGGTGCTGCAGCAAGACTGCGTGAAGAGGCTGAAGGCTATAAGGCCAAGGTTGTGTCGCAAGCCGAAGGTGATGCGTCCCGTTTTAAGGCAATTCTTCCTGAGTACCAGCGCGCACCGCAGGTCATGCGAGACCGCCTCTATATCGACACGATGCAACAAATTTATAGTAGCGTGACTAAAGTGTTGGTGGACTCTAAACAAGGTTCGCAGTTGCTCTATTTGCCGCTTGATAAATTGTTGCAAGCCACAGCCACTAACGAGATTGTGCTACCGCCTGCTACGACGCCAGCGCCATCCAACTCAGCCGCGCCAAGTTCTATTCCGAACCCGCGTGGCCGTGAGCGCGAAGCGCGTTAATTTTCAAAACCATAGGACACATCATGAACAAAATTGGTTTTGCAATTTCCTCCGCTTTCTTGCTTCTGGCAATAGGTTTGTCGTGCTTATTCGTGGTCGATCAACGGCAATTTGCTGTGGTTTATACCTTGGCTGAAATTAAAGAAGTCATTACCGAGCCTGGCCTTAATTTCAAGCTCCCACCGCCATTGCAGTCGGTCACTTTCATCGACAACCGTATCCTTACTTTAGATAGTCCTGAGACACGTGCGATTCAAACGGCAGAGAAGAAAAATCTCGTGGTTGATTGGTTGATTAAGTGGCGTGTCAAAGATGCCAAGCAATTCATCCGTAATAACAACGGTGCGGATTTGCGCACCGCAGAAGGGCGTCTTGGTCCATTGGTGCAAGCGGCTTTGAACGAAGAGATTACCAAGCGTACCGTGCGCGATGTTCTCTCGACTGACCGTGAAAAAATTGTGCAAGGTGTGAAGGAGCGTTTGCAAGATGATGCAAAAACCTTTGGCATTGACATTGTTGATGTCCGTATTAAACGGGTAGATTTCCCAGCATCAGTTGCCGATTCTGTCTATAGCCGCATGGTGTCTGAGCGCAAGCAAGAGGCCAATCGTTTGCGCTCTACTGGTGCGGCAGATGGCGAGCGCATTCGTGCCGATGCGGATAAAAAGCGCGAAATTGTTTTGGCTACGGCATACAAAGAAGCGCAAATTGCAAAAGGACAAGGCGATGCCAAGGCCGCTGCTATTTTTGCCGATGCGTTTGGGCGTGATCCGCAGTTTGCTAGCTTCTACCGCAGCTTAGAAGCCTATAAAACTACTTTTGCTAAAAAGAGCGATGTGATGGTGATGGATCCATCCAGTGACTTCTTTAAGGCCATGAAAAGTTCTGGCAAAAAATAAAGAGAATTGAATGACAAATCGCTGGTTACTGCCCGACCATATTGCTGACGTGCTGCCAACGCAGGCACGCCAAATTGAAGAGGTACGCCGTGCGCTTTTAGACGCTGCGAATCGTTACGGATTTGAATTGGTGATGCCTCCACTGGTTGAGCATCTTGATTCACTCTTAATTGGCACGGGCGCTAGCATGGGCGGCGCGCTGGATCTACAGACTTTTAAATTAGTGGATCAGCATTCGGGGCGTAGCCTTGGTGTGCGTGCTGATACCACGCCGCAAGTGGCGCGCATTGACGCACACCTGCTCAACCGCCACGGTCTCACACGGTTGTGTTACTGCGGGCCCGTACTGCATACCCGTCCGGCCACGGCGCATGCATCGCGCGAGCCGCTTCAGTTTGGCGCAGAAATCTACGGACATGCAGGTTTAGAGGCCGATCTTGAAGTGATGGAATTAGCTTTGGCTAGCCTTGTCATAGGCGGCGTTCGCGATACTTTGATTGATCTATCGGATGTGCGTATTGCTGCGGCATTAATGTCTGCGCAGTCGCTGGATGCTGCTTTGCAGGCGGCGGTGTATCAGGCGTTAGCAGCCAAGGATGCTTCGGCATTGAAAGAAATGGAGGAACTAGGGAGTGATCTTCGTGTGGATCTCTTGGCACTACTTGACCTCTATGGTGATTTGGCTGTACTGGATAAAGCACGCCTTGCTTTGCCTGCGCTACCTGCTGTGACGAGGGCGCTTGATGGGCTTGATTGGATTGCTAAGCAATTGATCGCTAGCGGCTTTGATGCAAAGTTGATTCGGTTTGATTTAGCTGATTTAGGTGGATATGGGTACTACACGGGTGTGCGTTTTGCGATCTATAGCGGAGCTGCTAACGATGCACTCGCCCGTGGCGGTCGCTATGACGAAGTCGGTGCCGTATTTGGCCGCAAGCGCCCCGCTGTTGGCTTTAGCCTCGATATTAAGGCGCTGGTTGATTCTGTAAGAGCGCCTGCTCCAAAAGCCTCTATCCGTATGCCTTGGGCGGCTGATCCTGCGCTACGCCTTGCTGCGTCTGCCTTGCGGCGTATGGGCGAGACGGTTATTTGTGTGTTACCAGGGCACGAAAGTGAAGCAGATGAATTTGCTTGTGATCGCGAGTTGGTGCGAGTGGGCGACCAATGGGTCGTTAAAAGTCTTTAATTTTTGAAAGTTTGACATGAGTGTGATTGCAAAAAAAGTGGGCCGCAATGTGGTGGTCGTTGGTACGCAGTGGGGTGACGAAGGTAAAGGTAAATTGGTCGATTGGCTCACTGAATCCGCACAAGGCGTGGTTCGCTTTCAAGGTGGTCATAACGCAGGTCATACGCTGGTGATTAACGGTGTTAAAACGGCACTCAATTTAATTCCAAGTGGCATCATGCGTCCAGGTGTCAAGTGCTACATTGGCAATGGCGTGGTGCTGGATAGCACACATTTGCTCAAAGAAATTGCAGGTTTAGAGGCTGTGGGTGTTGAAGTTCGTTCGCGTCTGTTTGTGAGCGAAGCTTGCCCACTCATTTTGCCCTTCCATGCCGCATTGGACGTGGCTCGCGAGGCGAAGCGTGGCAACGGTGGCGTAGAAAAAATTGGAACCACGGGCAAAGGTATTGGTCCAGCATACGAAGACAAAATTGCACGCCGCGCGTTGCGTGTGCAAGATTTGAAGCACCCAGAGCGCTTTGCCACTAAATTACGTGAATTACTCAGTTTGCACAACCATGTGCTGACCACCTATTTGGATGCGCCAGCGCTGGAGTTTCAGCCCATTTATGACGCTGCGATGCAGCAAGCCGAGGCTATCAAGCCATTCATGGCCGATGTGTCGCGTGAATTGAACGCAGCCCACTTGGCGGGCGAGAACCTCTTGTTTGAAGGCGCGCAAGGCACTTTGCTCGACGTCGATCACGGCACGTATCCATTCGTCACATCGAGCAACTGCGTGGCGGGCAATGCGGCAGCAGGATCTGGCGTTGGGCCTAATCTTTTGCATTACATGCTGGGTATCACTAAAGCTTATTGCACACGCGTTGGCGGTGGACCTTTCCCAACTGAACTCGATTGGGAGACGCAGGGCACACCGGGCTATCACATGAGTACGGTCGGCGCGGAGCGCGGTGTAGTGACAGGGCGTTATCGTCGCTGTGGTTGGTTTGATGCTGCGCTTTTAAAGCGCTCTGCGCAGGTCAATGGCATTACAGGGCTGTGCATCACAAAGCTTGATGTGCTGGATGGATTGACAGAGTTGAAATTGTGCGTGGGCTACAAGCTAGATGGCGAGACGATTGATTTATTGCCGATGGGGGCAGACGATATCGAGCGCTGTGAGCCGATTTATGAAACCATGGCAGGCTGGAGCGAGTCCAGCGTGGGCGTGACGGAGTATGCCAAATTGCCCGTGAACGCCAAGCTGTACCTTGAGCGCATTGCTGCCGTGACGGGCGTGCCCATTCATGTGATTTCAACCAGCCCAGACCGCGATCACACGATCTTGATGACAGACCCCTATAAAGTTTCTTAACCTTAGAAAGCACTTCATGCTCACCGAAGACGGCAAACACCTCTACGTATCGCACGACGAATATCAAAATTTAATTGAAAAATTGGCGATCAAAATCTACCAATCAGGTTGGAAATTTGACACCATTTTGTGCTTGGCACGTGGTGGTATGCGTCCAGGTGATTTGCTGTCACGCATTTTTAATGTGCCGCTGGCAATCATGTCTACCAGCTCTTACCGTGCCGAGGCAGGCACCGTGCAAGGTCACTTAGACATTGCACGGTACATCACAACACCTCAAGGTGAAATCGCGGGCAAGGTGCTCTTGGTTGACGACTTGGCCGATACAGGTCATACGCTTAAAGCGGTGGTGAATTTGCTCAAAAATAACTACACCCCGATCACCGAACTCCGCACGGCGGTGCTGTGGACAAAGGGTGCATCAGGGTTTGATTGCGATTACTCGGTTGAGCACTTACCAACCAATCCGTGGATCCATCAGCCGTTTGAAAGCTATGACAGCACACGGCCTGAGCAGTTGATTGAAAAGTGGAAAATTTAAAAGGAATGGTTTGATATGAACTCGACGGCGCTCATCCATCACCGATACGCGCCGCCCGCTGGATTTGATGCCCCGCAAGCCCCAGTCTATAAGGCTTCCACGGTGATTTTTGAGAGTGTTGCCGCAATGAGGGCGCGTGATTGGAAGAGCAAAGACGGTTACACCTACGGTCTGCATGGCACGCCAACGACGTTTACGTTAGAAGCTAAGTTGGCCACGTTGGAAGGCGGCAAGCATTGCTTGCTCGCGCCTAGTGGGCTCGCCTCGATTGCCTGTGTGAATTTGGCGTTGCTGAAGCAGGGTGACGAAGTGCTGATTCCTAGCAATTGCTACGGCCCCAATCTTGCGATGGCACAAAACGAGCTGTCACGGTATGGCATCACGTATCAGAGCTACGACGCGATGAATCCTGCGGATTTGGAGGCTAAGCTGTCCAAAAAAACTAAGCTCGTGTGGCTGGAAGCCGCAGGCTCAGTGACGATGGAGTTTCCCGATTTACCTCAGCTGATTGATATTTGCCAGGAACGCCGCGTGACGACAGCACTTGATAACACATGGGGTGCTGGACTCGCATTTAACGCCTTTGATCTGGGTGTCGATATCACTATTCATGCACTTACCAAATATCCAAGCGGCAGTGCAAATTTGCTCATGGGTTCGGTCATCACGAAGGACGAATCGCTTTTTCACCAAATTAGACGTTGCCACATGCATTTTGGTTGGGGCGTAGGTGCAAACGATGTGGAGGCTGTGCTTGTTGGACTTCACACACTCTCGCTTCGCTACACAGCACAAGACCTTGCTGCACGTGGCTTGGCGACATTCTTGCAAACCCGCTCAGAAATTGTTCAAGTGCTACATCCTGCGTTGCAAGGTTCGATAGGCCATACGAACTGGCAAAAAATTTGCGACAACAAAGCGGCTGGTATTTTTAGCGTGATCTTTAAATCTGAATTCACACAAACGCAAATTGATACGTTTTGCGAATCACTCAAGCTTTTTAAATTGGGCTATAGCTGGGCGGGACCGATGAGTCTTGTAGTCCCATATAACTTGAGCGCTATGCGTCTTGAGTGGCCAGCTGGCGTGGCACGCGGGCATTTGGTGCGGTTTTGTATCGGATTAGAAAACGCTACTGATTTGCAGCAAGATCTCGCGCAAGCGTTGCAAACTTTGCATGCTCGTGGGAGTTAATCTCATAACCTTTCGCTTGCTCGTACTGTTTGAAGTTACGCAGCATCGAGCTTAAATAACTAGGGTCATAGTGCTTGTGCAGTAAGTCTTCGACGACTTCTGCTAATTGTCCGCTTCGCGCTTGTTGCTGCCAACCTTCAACGACTGCGCGACCCCGTAATGGAATGAGTACGTCTAATCGTTTGCAAAAAAACTCCGCGTCTTTGACAAAATAATCGTAATCTTCCAAGAGCAATGCTACTCTGGCTTGCAGCGGCACGTCAAGCCGCAAGCACCGCCCAGCGCGCATTGCGGTGATTAAACATTCAGGAATGCTGACGTTGCCCACTTTTTTGCTTTCCGATTCCACAAAGACTGGCTGCGCGGGATCAAGTGCCTTGAGCGTTTGCCAAATCCGCATGTCGTATTGTTTTTGGCTAGGCTGCACTTCTCCAGGAACAAGTCCGAGCACCGAACTCTTGTGATTAGCAAGCGCCTCTAAATCTAAAACTTGAGCACCTGCCTTGTGAAGTTCGTGAAGCAGTCTTGTTTTGCCAGAACCCGTGGGGGCACACACCACACGGTAGTCGAATTGAGCGGCGAGCGTTTGCAAATCCGCAATCATCTCGGCGCGGAAGGCTTTGTAGCCACCTTCAATCAAATGCACATCAAAACCGATTTGACCCAAGATCAGCGCCAACGAACCGCTGCGCTTACCACCGCGCCAACAATAAATGAGTGGCTTCCATTTTTTATCTTTATCTTGGCAGTACGCCTCGATGTGCGTAGCGACGTTACGGGCAACGAGTGCGCCGCCAATTTTGCGTGCATCGAATGCGCTGACTTGTTTGTAGATAGTGCCGACGCGAGCACGCTCTTCGTCGTTCAACGATGGCCAGTTAAGCGCGTTGGGTAAGCGATCGAGTTCATACTCGGAAGGGCTGCGTGCATCAATCACCGCACTGTATGAAGCCAAGCTGGATATGGCCTGCGAGGCCGTTACAGGAGTTAAGCTCATTTCAATAACTTCTTTAATTCAGGCCACACATTCGCCAGCATGGTGGGATGCGCTGCTGCCACTGGATGAATGCCGTCAGCCTGAAACTGCTCGCGTGCGTTTGGTACGTCAGCGACACCTTTTAAAAAGAAAGGCACAAGCGCGACTTTATTTGATTTGGCAACATGCTGATAGACCGCTGTAAATTCTCGTGCATAAACGGGCCCCATATTGGGTGGCACTTGCATACCTAGCAGCAAAACTTTTGCACCTGCTCGGGTAGCGAGTTCCGCCATGCGAGAAAAGTTTCGTTCGGTTTGCGTCATTGCCATGCCGCGTAGCGCGTCATTGCCGCCCAGCTCAATCACGACGATATTGGGCTTGTGCTGCGCGAGTAGGGCGGGTAGACGAGAGAGTCCACCAGACGTGGTGTCGCCGCTGATGCTGGCATTGACGACAATGGTATTGATTTTTTCTGTGGCTAGTTTTTTTTCTAATAATGCAGCCCAACCAGCGCCGCGCGCAAGTCCGTATTCGGCGCTAAGCGAGTCACCCACAATCAAGATTTTTTGCGGGGTGGCGGCAAACAATGCCGTGGATGCAACGCCTAGAATCAAGCTGCATAACCATCCTTTAAAGCCACCTATCCACATGTCCACATCCATTATTCAAGTTTCCAATATAGTTAAATCTGTCGCCGACTCTAGCGGGGTACTCACGATTTTGCAAGGAGTTTCGTTTGCTCTCACTGCGGGCGAGAGCGTGGCAATCGTGGGTGCTTCGGGCTCGGGTAAAAGTACGCTGTTGTCAATTGTCGCGGGTTTAGACACACCTACTAGTGGAAAAGTAGAAATAGAAGGGGTTGATTTTTTTGCGCTCGATGAAGATGGCCGCGCTGCGCTTCGCGGTAAGCAAATGGGATTCGTCTTTCAAAGTTTTCAACTTTTACCGCACATGACGGCGCTAGAGAACGTCATGCTGCCTCTGGAGCTTCGCGGTGACGCAAATAGCAAAGAGGCGGCGATTGAAATGCTGAAACGTGTGGGACTTGGCGAGCGCCTCGGGCACTATCCTAAAGTACTGAGCGGTGGCGAGCAGCAACGGGTAGCGCTGGCTAGAGCCTTTGTCGTGCGACCAGCGATCTTGCTGGCAGATGAGCCCACTGGCAGCTTGGATCACACCACAGGTCAGCAAGTGATGGACTTGATGTTTGAGCTCAATCGCGAGCGCGGAACTGCGCTTTTGCTGGTGACGCATGATGCCAAAATTGCTGCCTCATGCAGCAGGCAATTGGTGATGGATGCGGGGCATTTGCAATAGAGAAGTTGCGATAATCAAACGCTATGTCTGCCCCCACAAAAATTCTGTATGGTTTTCACGCCCTCGGCGTTAGACTCAAAACCGCTCCCAAGTCTGTTTTAGAAATTTATTTCGATAGCTCGCGCCGTGATGCACGGATGCGCGAGTTCATCGGCAAAGCCAAAGATGTGGGCATCCGCCTTATCGAGGCCGATAGTGCCCGCCTTGTCAGCATTGGCGGAAGCCTTGGTCATCAAGGCGTGGTGGCACGCGTCACTGAGGTCAAACCGATTCACTCGCTTGATGATTTGCTTGATTCTTTGACCGAGCCACCGCTGCTTTTAGTGTTAGACGGCATTACCGATCCACACAACTTGGGCGCTTGCTTGCGTGTGGCAGACGGCGCAGGCGTTCATGCCGTTATCGCGCCCAAGGATCATGCGGTTGGGATTAACGCCACGGTTGCTAAGGTCGCTAGCGGCGCGGCTGAGACGGTGCCGTACTTGATGGTGACCAATCTTGCCCGAACCTTGGGCGAGCTTAAAGAGCGCAACATTTGGTGTATCGGTACGAGTGACGATGCGCCCAAAAGCGTGTATCAAATGGACCTACGTGTTCCAACGGCGCTGGTGCTGGGGGCAGAGGGAGCAGGGATGCGGCTGCTGACACGCAAATCATGTGACGAACTCGTGCACATCCCCATGCGCGGAGCTGTGGAGAGTCTGAATGTGTCGGTGGCTTCAGGTGTTTGTTTGTACGAAGCGCTGCGTCAGCGGACATTAAAAATTTAACTTAAACGAAAGTCATGATGAAATTCAAATCAACATTATTCGTACTGAGCGTAGCCATGCTGGCCGTGGCTTGTACGCAAGAGCAGCAAAATAAACTGGGCCGCGAAGTGCAAAATTGGACTGGCACGAATGGCGTGTTAGAGGTCTATGCAGGCGATAAAGTCGTTCGTCGCTTTTTAAAGATTGACAAACTCAGTACAGCCTTGGGTACAGATGACAACAAGCCCCGTCCGTATCGTTATGGCTATGGCGTGCTGGATGAAAATTTGAATTTCATCGCTGATGCAGGCGAGAAAAAAGTGTATTTTGAAATCAGCGACTACGCGACCAACTACATCTTTTTTGAAAATCCACGTTAATAAGTGGCTTTAAACCAAATGCAGTCGGCTCAAGCCGTCTGTGGTTAATCGAAGCACCTCAAGGCGTGTTGGCTCAGCTTTAGCATCCCAGTCGCTCAGCACATGACGCTGGCCAGAGCCCAGTTTGTGCGAGGCGGGTTTGTGCGTGTGACCATGAATCATCACGTCGCAGCCATGGGTGTTGAGCCAATCGAGCGCGAGCGCTTCGTTCACATCCGCGTAGCTGGTTGCTAGGGCTTGCTGGGCTTGGCTTTGAGCTCTTATTTGTTTCGCAATATTTTTTCGATCATCCAGGGGCTTGGCTAAAAATTCAGCCTGCCACTCGGGCGCGCGCACGAGCTCGCGAAAGCGCATGTAGGACGTATCGTCCGTACAGAGTGCATCACCATGCGTGAGCAAATAGGATGTGCCATTGAAATCAAGCTGCGTAGGATCAGCCAGCAGGGTCGCGCCGCAGCGCTCGGCCAAATCAACGCCCATCAAGAAATCTCGATTGCCGTGCATGATGAACAGTTCAGAGCGCTTGGAGCGCTGGCGCATCACGGCGGAACAAAGCGCTGCGAATGGGTCTTCGTCATCGTCACCAACCCAGACTTCAAACCAGTCGCCCAAAATAAAAATGGCATCCGCTGAATGGCTATCAGTAGATGCCATGTAATCAAACCACGCCTTGGCTGTTGCTGGCTCTCCGACCTGTAAATGCAAGTCCGAGATGAAGTCAATTGTTTGCCAAGTCGATGTGTCAATCATTTAGAGTGCCACGGCCTTCGTGACCAAAATATCTTCGCGCGGCACATCGCCGTGGCCGCCTTTGCTGCCTGTTGCCACTTTAGAGAGCTTGTCCACAATTTCGGTGCCACCCGTGACTTTGCCAAATACCGCGTAACCCCAGCCGTCTTGTGTTGGCGCGCGGAAGTTGAGGAAATCGTTTTTAGCACCGTTTATAAAGAACTGGGCGCTAGCCGAGTGCGGCGCAGATGTGCGAGCCATAGCAACCGTGTACTTATCATTTTTGAGCCCATTGTCGGCTTCGTTGGTGATGGTCGCACGCGTGGGCTTTTGATTCATCTTGGCATCAAAACCGCCACCTTGAATCATGAAGCCATCAATCACGCGATGAAAAATCGTGCCATCGTAGTGCCCGTCTTTGACGTATTGAACGAAGTTAGCAACCGTTTTTGGCGCTTTTTCAGCGTCTAGTTCAAGCGTGATTACGCCGTGATTTTGGATATGAAATTCGACTTGTTGCATTTTTGATTTACCTTTAAAGGAGGGTTGAGAAACTTGTGCAATAGCGCTTAAGCCAATCGCTGTGAGGGCTATAAGAATAAACTGTTGTCGATTAAGCTTCATGATGAGGCAATGACTCCTTCAAAAAATATCTTCCATTGGTTGCCAATTTGCATCCAATATTGTCGCTTGGTCACAGGCTGTTTGCGCCTAGGCAAAATCTCATCGTAGGTGACAATCATCACATTATTTTCTTTGTCAGCTCCTTCTGGTCGCCAGTTCAGTAGCGTGACTTCTTGCCACTGGAAGGTCTTTGGCCTCACAGTTTCCAACTCTTGTTGAACACTTGGCCACCACAGGGCGAGCGTTTTACCGTATGCATTGAAGTCGCTGTTATAAAAACCATACACCCGATCCGTTTTACCGCTGTTTTTGGCCTCGCGCCAGCTGGCTAGTGTGGTTTCAAATTTACTGCGATCTGCGGTTAGCTGCTCTGGTTTGACCCATTGCAATTTGCTGGCAATGATGACGGGCGTGGTTTTTACGGCCACAGTTGCCATCAATTTTTGCAAATCAGGGTTGGACATGACCACGCATCCATCGGTTGCCTTGACGGGGCGTGAGTAGCGCTCTGGCATGGTGCCATGCAGCCAAATGCCACTGCCTGACTTCCCCAGTCGCTGGTCAAAGGGATTGGGATAGTTGATGGGCAATGCGCCACCACCGTAGAGTGGTGCTAAAAGTTTGGGGTTAACAGGCGTGGTGAGGTAATACACGCCCAGCGGTGTTTTTAAATCACCTTGCACGTACTTGCCAATACCTTCTTTGCCGACTGAAATGTAAGTGTCCATCACCAGCTTCAAGCCCGCCTCACTATTCTCTAAGACGTAGAGACGGGACTTGCTGGCATCCACCGCAATCACGTGCTTGTTTCGTGCGGTTAATCCCAAAATTTGGCTCGGAATAGTGCCTGCAAGTGGACGATCTTGCAGTCCTTTGACGCGCTGCATCGATTCTTCGCGCAGTTCCGCTAATGAGGCTACGTTTGCTGTTTTATTTAAGCTGGCAGGCAGCTCACCCAGTTTGGCGATAGGCTTGATTTGCATGTTTAGCAAATCTGCGTAGACCAGATGGCCTAGCTGAAATGTGGGAAAGTTTTTGGTCAACTGCGCAGCAAGCGGCAGAGCCTCGCGTGCTTGACCTGATCCAATCAGTTTATAGATGGCAATCAGGCGCGTTTCCGCCTCGTAGGGGGCGGTAGCGACGGCAGATGCTTTTTCGCGCGTCTTGTTTTTGGCGTAGCTGGCGTGATGCCAAAAGCCACTACTGACGATAGACGCTGCGACTAAACTGGTGAGACCAAAAAAACGAAGTGACATTAACCAGCAATTTCTTTTGTAATAAGCCAGCGATCACCCGATTTCACCATTTCCAAGGTCTTGCGACTACTCGTTGCAAGCGAATCAGCTTTGTAGTCTTGCTTGAATTTGACCGTCGCAGCCGAACCATTCAAACTCATAGAAACATTGATGTTGCTCAGCTTGACGCTGATGGATGACTTGCCCATGATGCGCGCTTTGCGCTCTTCTTGCCAAGCGTCATGCGACTGTTTGCTGCTAGGCGTAAAGTCTTTCGCATAACTACCAAGGTAGCCTTTCATGTCCCGATTACTCCACGCTTTTGCCCACGTATTGACAGCAGTATCAATATCGCGACTAGACATTGCGTTGGTCACACTGGCAGGGGCAACGCTTGGCTGGCTTGTAGCCATTGGTGAGGAAACTATTGCCGTTGGTTGTTTGGGTTGAATGGGTGCAACGACAGGATTCGCTATTGGTGCGGGGATGATTGCAACAGGTGTAGGTGCAGCTGGTTTGACGCCGCCCGTTGTTGAAAACAGCTCGCGTATCAATCCTAGTTTAGAAGGCACAGCGGCATTGCTCGTATCAAGTTGCAAGGCTTTGGCATAGGCTTGACTCGCGAGCTTGGCGTAAATGTCCCCTAAGTTCTCGTGCGCCGTAGAGTAACTTGGATTGGTTCGGATGGCCATCTCGAGCGCAGAGCGCGCCTTGTCAAATTGACCATTGTTGGCATAGATGACAGCGAGGTTGTTGTAAGGCTCTGGCAGTTCAGGAAAATCTTCGGTTAGACGGGTAAACGTACTGGTGGCTTCGCTCATTTTGCCCATTTCGCTTTGCACCACACCTTTGATAAAGCGCATTTGGGGATCGCGCGGCTTAGAAGACAAAAACTGATCGGCTTTGGATAAGGCTTCTGGAAATTGTTTGGCTTTGGACAGGCGCGCAACGTCTGCATACTCATCAGCATGCGCGATGTTCAATAGAGCAGTGAGTGCGGTGGCGGTAATCGCCAAAATAAGCTTACGCGCAGAATCGTTCAAATACATGGATACTTTCGAGTGCTAACATTGCGACCAATTGTAACGAACACTTTTCCCATGACCCTTCGAATTTACAACACGCTTGCGCGTGCCGTTGTCCCTTTTGTCTCTCGCGAAACCGCCAAAATCAGCATGTACGTATGCGGCATGACTGTGTACGATTTGTGCCATCTTGGTCATGCACGCTCCATGCTGGCGTTTGATGTGGTGCAGCGTTGGTTTAAAGCTTCTGGTTATGCGGTCAACTATGTGCGCAACGTCACCGATATTGAAGACAAAATCATTAAACGCGCTATCGAAAATGGCGAGACGATTCAGGCTTTAACTAATCGGATGATTGAGGCCTTGCACGAAGATGCCGATGCACTGGGCATTGAGCGCCCGACGCACGAGCCGCGTGCTACAGACTACGTACCGCAAATGCTTGATTTGATTAAAAAATTAGAAGCCAATGGGGTGGCTTACGCAACTAATAAAGACGCGCAAGGCAATGCAGATGTGAACTTCTCGGTGCGCAAATTCCCAAGCTATGGCAAGCTGAGCGGTAAATCACTAGATGAGCTTCGTGCAGGCGAACGCGTAGCTGTAGCGGGCGTGAAGCAAGATCCACTCGACTTTGTGCTGTGGAAGTCTGCCAAAGTCAGCGAGCCCGACGAGGCAAAATGGCAAAGTCCTTATGGCATTGGACGCCCAGGCTGGCACATCGAGTGCTCGGCGATGAGTTGCGCGCTCTTGGGTGAGCATTTCGACATCCACGGCGGGGGCGCGGATTTGCAGTTTCCGCATCACGAAAATGAAATCGCACAAAGCGAAGCGGCTCTTGATGGCAGTCATCCAATGGCTAATTACTGGATGCACAATGGTTTTGTCAATGTGGACAACGAAAAAATGTCCAAAAGCCTAGGGAATTTCTTCACGATCCGTGAGGTTTTGAAAGTTTATGACGCAGAGGTGGTGAGGTTTTTCATCATCCGTACGCACTACCGTAGCCCGCTTAACTACAGCGATGTGCATTTGGATGATGCCAAGGGCGCGCTCAAACGGCTTTACACGGCGCTAGATTTAGTGACGGCTACTGCTGATGTGGCGATTGACTGGTCAAACCCATACGCAGCGCGTTTTAAAACCGCGATGGATGAAGATTTTGGAACACCAGAGGCCGTTGCTGTGCTGTTCGATTTGGCAGGTGAAGTCAATCGCACCAAGTCATCAGAATTGGCAGGACTGCTCCGCAGCCTAGGCGTCGTCTTGGGTTTACTGCAGCAAGCGCCACAAGCCTTTTTGCAAAAGGGCTCTGGCGGTGATGCCGCCGAGATCCTTATCCAGATTGGCCTGCGTGCCGATGCTAAAGCGCAAAAGAACTTCTCTGAGGCGGATCGTATTCGCCAAGCTTTGCTTGCCAAAGGCATTGTTTTGAAAGACTCGCCAACAGGCACAACTTGGGAAGCTGCAACATGACGACTAAAGCAAAGCGCGTTGATGCGACGCAAGCCTTCCCCGATTACTGGGTGGATGCATGTAAGCACTTGATGAAGAAGGATCGCGTGATGAAGCGACTCATTCCGCGGTTTGGCAAGACTCAGCTTAGTTCGCGTGGGGACGCGTTCTCTACGCTGGCGCGTTCCATCGTCGGGCAACAAATTTCTGTAAAAGCGGCGCAAACTGTGTGGGATAGATTCGCCTTGCTGCCTAAAAAGATGGTGCCAGCGGCGGTGCTCAAGCTCAAAGTGGACGACATGCGAGCGGCTGGACTGTCGGCTCGCAAGGTGGAATATTTGATTGATTTGGCGCTGCACTTTAGCGATGGTCGTCTCGATGTCGATGGCTGGGCGGCCAAAGACGACGAGACCATCGTTAAAGAGTTGGTCGCTATCAGAGGCATTGGCCGCTGGACGGCCGAGATGTTTTTGATCTTCCACCAAATGCGTCCTAACGTGTTGCCGCTGGACGATATTGGCCTGCTTAATGGCATTAGTGGAGCTTATTTTTCGGGCGAACCTGTCTCGCGCAGCGAGGCGCGAGAGGTCGCCGCCGCTTGGGCACCCTACTGCACCGTGGCAACTTGGTATATTTGGCGCTCGTTAGACCCATTGCCTGTTGAGTATTGAAAAGAAATTGGCTGAGAGATTGCACCTATGAAAACCTATTTAGATTTTGAAGCCCCGATTGCTGAGCTAGAAAAGAAAATCGAAGAATTGCACGGCACCAACGCTGAAGTGTCGGTTGATTTGAGCAAAGAGCTCACCTCGCTAACGCAAAAAAGTCAGCAGCTCACCAAAGACATTTACAAAGATTTGACTTCTTGGCAAATCACCAAGGTGGCGCGACACGCTGAGCGTCCCTATACGCTGGACTACATCAACGCGATCTTCACTGATTTTGTAGAAATGCACGGTGACCGTCATTTTTCGGACGACCTCAGTATTGTTGGCGGCTTGGCGCGCTTGAATGGCATCCCTTGCATGGTGCTAGGGCATCAAAAAGGCCGCGATACAAAGGAGCGTACGCTGCGGAATTTTGGCATGACGCGTCCTGAGGGTTACCGTAAGGCTCTGCGGCTGATGAAAACCGCCGAGCGCTTCAAGCTGCCTGTATTTACATTCGTGGATACGCCTGGTGCGTTTCCAGGCATTGATGCCGAAGAGCGAGGTCAGTCTGAAGCCATTGGCCGCAATATTTTTGAAATGGCGCAATTAGAGACTCCGATCATCACTACCATCATTGGCGAGGGAGGCTCAGGCGGGGCGCTGGCGATTTCGGTAGCCGATCAAGTTTTGATGTTGCAATATGCGGTTTACTCGGTGATTAGCCCCGAGGGCTGCGCCTCAATTTTATGGAAAACCTCTGATAAAGCGTCTGTGGCTGCCGAGGCGCTGGGCATTACCGCGCCACGCCTTAAAACGCTGAGCTTGATTGACAAAATCGTTGCAGAGCCTAGCGGCGGTGCGCATCGTGATCCTGCACAAATGGCGACAACCTTAAAGCGCTCGCTCGGCGATGCACTGCGATTGGTTGCTGATTTGAGCATTAAAGAGTTACTCGATCAGCGCTACGAGAGATTGCAAAGCTATGGACGTTTTGGCGAAACCTAAGCTGGCTGTGGCTTACAGCGGAGGCGCGGATTCAACAGCCCTGCTAATTGAGACGCAAAAACAGTACCCTCATCAAACCATTGCCTTTCACGTGCATCACGGTTTGCAAGCTGCGGCAGACGATTTTGTTCGCCACTGCCAAACGTTTTGCGATGCACTCAAAGTCCCGCTGCATGTGGCTTACGTCGATGCCAAGCACGCGAGTGGCGAAAGCCCCGAAGACGCGGCGCGAGGTGCGCGATATAAGGCTTTGATTGAGCTTGCTAAGTCAAACGGCGTGATTGAGTCGGGCGGCAAAGTTTTACTGGCACAGCACGCGGACGATCAAGTCGAAACGCTGCTTTTGGCGTTGTCGCGTGGTGCGGGACTTGGCGGTTTGTCTGCCATGCCAGCCGAGTTTGAGCGTGGCGGTGTGCAGTTTGCACGCCCGATACTGAATCAACAGGCGGCGGATATTCGCGCAAAGCTGAAAGCCGATGGGATTGCTTTTATCGAAGATCCTACAAATCGTGATAAAGCTTTCACGCGCAACAAAATCAGGTTAGATGTGTTGCCCGCGTTGCAGGCGGCATTTTCTGGATATGCCGCCACGTTTGCAAGATCGATTTCGCATATCGCAAAGGCGAATGACCTGCTCGCAGACCTTGCTGGCATTGATTTAACGAGAGTTGGTATCCCACCACGCATCAAGGATTTACAAGCTTTAGAGGCTAATCGACAAGCTAATGCGATTCGATTTTGGTTGAAGTCTACATGCGGCGTTACACCTAGCACCGTGCAGTTAGAAGAGTTGCTCAAACAAATTGCGGCATGCCAAACGCGTGGACATCACATTCGCATCAAAGTGGCGATGGGGTTTGTCAGCCGCGCAGAAGACGTGCTTAGTTACAATCATCAGCTTTGATTTTTGATTCACTTCCTTTAGGTTTTCATGTCTTTAATTGTTCATAAATACGGCGGCACGTCGATGGGTTCTACTGAACGCATCCGATTAGTCGCCAAGCGCGTCGCCAAATGGGCGCGTGCCGGCCACCAAATCGTGGTGGTTCCTAGCGCCATGAGTGGCGAGACCAATCGCTTGCTGGGTCTTGCCAAAGAATTAGCACCTGCCAAAGAGTCTGTTGCGTATCAACGTGAGCTGGATATGCTGGCCTCTACAGGCGAGCAGGCATCGAGTGCCTTGCTAGCTGTGGCTTTGCAGGCCGAGGGCATGCCTTCCGTGTCTTACGCAGGCTGGCAAGTCGCCATCAAAACGAATTCGGCTTTTACCAAAGCACGTATCGAGTCGATTGACGACAAGCGCATCAAAGCCGATTTGGATGCTGGCAAGGTTGTCATCGTGACCGGCTTTCAAGGTGTCGATCCTGATGGCAACATCACGACGCTAGGGCGCGGCGGTTCTGATACTTCGGCAGTGGCGGTAGCGGCGGCGCTCAATGCGGCAGAGTGCCTAATCTACACCGATGTGGACGGCGTGTACACCACCGATCCGCGTGTGGAACCCAATGCTCGCCGCATGCCGCGTGTGAGCTTTGAAGAGATGCTGGAGATGGCGTCCTTGGGCTCCAAGGTTTTGCAAATTCGCTCGGTCGAGTTTGCTGGCAAATACAAAGTCCCGCTGCGTGTGCTGTCTAGTTTTACGCCGTGGGACATCAACATCGATGAAGAAGCCAAATCTGGCACTTTGATTACTTTTGAGGAAGAGGGAGGAAGCGCTATGGAAGCAGCAGTCGTATCAGGTATCGCGTTTAACCGCGATGAGGCCAAAATTTCTATTTTGGGCGTGCCCGATAAGCCAGGCATCGCCTACCAAATTTTGGGGGCGGTATCAGATGCCAATATCGAAGTGGACATGATTATTCAAAATCTGTCTAAAGATGGGAAAACTGATTTCAGCTTTACCGTACACCGCAACGACTACGCGCGTGTGACCGATTTACTCAAATCGAAAGTGCTGCCAAGCCTTGGCGTAACCGCTGCAGATCTGATGGGTGATGCCAAAATCTGCAAAGTCTCCATTGTGGGCATTGGCATGCGTAGCCATGTGGGCGTGGCCAGCAAAATGTTTCGCTCGCTCTCCGAAGAGGGCATCAATATCCAAATGATTTCGACATCCGAGATTAAAACCTCGGTGGTGATTGACGAAAAATACATGGAGCTAGCGGTGCGCTCGCTGCATAAAGCATTTGATCTTGAGGCATAATCAAACCCTTCGATCGATAGGACAAATTTAGGAAACGTGACCGAGTGGCCGATGGTGCTCCCCTGCTAAGGGAGTATGGGGTGTTGAGCCCCATCGAGGGTTCGAATCCCTCCGTTTCCGCCAATACTTTATGTCGTCCCCCATCGTTCAATCCCTCAACCCCGAACAAGCCCGCGCTGCCACCCTTCCCAACGAGCATGCGCTGATTTTGGCGGGCGCTGGTTCTGGCAAAACCCGTGTACTCACCACCCGTATTGCATGGCTCTTGCAGCAAGGCCATGT
>JANXRP010000179.1 GCA_025352965.1 Comamonadaceae bacterium | reverse complement strand
GCGCGCACCGCGTGAGCACCTAGAAGCGTTTGCGGCACGGAATGTGCTCGCTGCCGAAGGTGACAAGACCATTGACTCCCTCGACACGGGAATCGCATTCCTGTTTGGCTCCGAGCGCTACGGCATGAAAAACGAGGATGTGTATCGCTGCCATGTCGCGCTGCAAATCCCCACCAATCCCAAGTTCGGCTCGCTCAATTTGGCCTCGGCGATTCAGTTGATTGCGTATGAGTGGCAATTGATTCAAGCCAATACGTGGCCAGAGTACCCTAGGACGGATGCCGCCAATCAGCATGTTGAGTCTAAAAAAATGGCAGATACGAAGCAGATTGCTGGATTGCTGAAGCATTGGGAAGAGATGATGCTTGAGATTGGTTATTTAGATCCTGATTTGCCGATGAAATTGATGCCAAGAATGCAGCAAATTTTTAACCGTGCGCAGCTGAGGGATGAAGAAATCAATATCCTGCGCGGCATTGCTAGAGCGGCGCAGCGGACAGCCGAACAAACCAAAGCAGTTGTGGGCTCTTAGAATCAAGTCATGTTTAAACGAATCCGAACCGACATTGCCTGCATCCTAGAGCGCGACCCTGCGGCGCGCCATTGGTTTGAGGTGCTCACGTGCTACCCAGGTTTGCACGCCGTGATGCTGCACCGCGTGGCGCACGCTTGCTGGATGAGCAATATTTTTGGCATCAAGTGGCTGGGGCGCTTTTTATCAGTGTTTTCGCGTTGGCTCACAGGTATCGAGATTCACCCAGGCGCTATCGTGGGCGATCGCGTCTTTTTTGATCACGCTATGGGCGTAGTGGTAGGCGAGACAGCCGAGATTGGCGACGGTTGCACGATTTATCAAGGTGTGACTCTTGGCGGCACGTCGCTCTACAAAGGCGTGAAGCGCCACCCGACGCTGGGCAAAAATGTCGTGGTGAGCGCAGGCGCCAAAGTGTTGGGTGGATTTACGGTGGGCGATGGGGCAAAAATTGGCTCAAATGCGGTGGTGATTAAGCCTGTACCTGCGGGCGCAACAGCGGTGGGCATTCCTGCCCGCATCATCATGCCTAAAGAGGGCGTATCGCTAGAAGTCAATAGCGGCGCGGCTTTCACGGCCTATGGCATTACTGACGAAGATTTAGAGGGTTAGTCACATATTAAGTGCCCCCCGAACGGGGGGCGGATGCGAAGCACGGGGGGAAGGCGCTTATCTTGCAAATCAGCTTATGTGGCACAGAGGGGTCTTCCCCCCTGTCGCTTTGCGACATCCCCCCGTTCGGGGGGAACTTAACTAGTTACTCGTATCGCTGACTTCGGTCTAAATGCTTTGCAAACTGCGTCCACAGTTTCAATATACGGCCCGCCAATTAAATCGACGCAATATGGCACGGCGGCGAAGATGCCGCCATCTAAAGTTTCGGCAATCGCCTTAGGTTGCCCTGGCAAGTTGATGATGAGCGCTTGGTCTCTAATTACCGCCGTTTGGCGCGACAAAATCGCGGTAGGAACAAACTTCAAACTGATTTGGCGCATTTGTTCGCCAAAGCCTGGCATTTCTTTGTGAGCCACAGCCAGTGTGGCCTCTACGGTCACATCGCGCTTTGATGGACCTGTCCCACCTGTGGTGAGCACCAGCGAACAACCACTATCCACGAGTTCAATCAGCGTTTGACTAATTACGGCTTGCTCGTCAGGGATCAGTCGTGCTTCAAACTGAATCGGATTTTGGATAGCTTTTGTCAGCCACTCTTTGAGTGCAGGTAAGCCTTTGTCTTCGTACACGCCTTGGCTTGCGCGGTCGCTGCAAGAGACGATACCGATTTTGATGTGATCGAGCGCGTCACTCATCGTCAGATGTTTCTCGGGCCATGGGGCGGGCGATACGCGGTACGCCGCGTGCTTGATCTCGCAGCGCCGCGTTAATCGCTGCCAACTGTTCATCGTCCAGCTTGCGCATCAGCTTGCCTACAAACTGAACGAGGCGGCGCTTGCCCTCGCGGTGCGTGATGCGGTTGTGTTCTTCAATCGCTTTGGGCAAAGCCTCAGGTAAATCCAGCGAGGCGAGCAAGTCGTCCCTTAGGGTGATGAGTTGGATGCCGAGTTTTTGCAGCGCATCGCTGACGGCTTTCATTTCGGTGCGGGTTGGTTTATCGGGGTCGATTTGGCTCTCGGCCTTGCGTTCGCGCTTGAGTTCTAGGTCGCGCTCACTACCATCGGCCACAAAGTGACCTTTGACGTAGTAACCTTTTTTCATTTTTCCAGTCATAACTCCAATGATAATTGACACCATGATAAATAAACCCTCTTCAGGCAAACCACTCCAAGGCTTTAGCTATTCCCCAGCATTTTTTCAAGAACTGACGCATAGCGCTTTGCTACATGCCAAAAAGCTCGGCGCCACCGATGCGGCCTCGGAAGCGTCTGAGGGCTGCGGCTTGTCGGTTTCTGCCCGCCTTGGTGAGTTAGAAAACGTAGAGCGCAACCGCGACAAATCTCTGGGCGTGACGGTGTACGTGGGGCAGCGCCGTGGCAATGCCAGCACGTCGGATTTCTCTAGTACAGCAGTCAAACAAACCGTGCAAGCTGCGTTTGATATTGCCCGTTTTACGGCAGCGGACGACATGGCGGGCTTGCCTGCGATTAGCGACTACGCCATATTCAAAAACGGCGAGCAACCCGACTTCGATTTGTTCCACCCGTGGGACTTGACCAGTGAGCAAGCGCTTGCCTTGGCGCTCTCCTGTGAAGGCGCGGCGCTAGGGCTTGACAAGCGGGTGGTCAATTCTGAGGGCGCAGGCGTATCGGCGCAGCAAAGCCATTTTTGGGCGGCGCACTATCGCGCAGATGCTGGTGAGGGTTCGGGCGGATTAGGCATCGCTTTTGAAGGCGGTTACGCCAGCTCGCGCCACAGCTTGTCGGTGGCACCGATTGCCGCCAACTCTAAACGCCAAGGTGCCGATATGCAGCAAGGCTCGTGGCATACCTCCATGCGCGATGCAGCCGAAATGTCCAGCCCTGAAGCCGTGGGTCGCTACGCTGCCGAGCGAGCGCTCTCTAGGCTCAACGCCAAAAAACTGAGCACCCGCACTTGCGCCGTGCTGTTCGAGTCCAGCATGGCGGTCGGACTCTTGGGCGGTTACGTGCAGGCCACCAGTGGCGGTGCGCTGTATCGCAAGACCACGTTTTTAGAGAGCAGTTTGGGGAAGGCGGTTTTCCCAAAAGACATTCAAGTTTTTGATGATCCATTTGTTTTAAAAGGCAAAGGCAGTGCGCCGTTTGACGAAGAAGGCGTACAAACGCAAAAGCGTCAGATTGTGATGGGCGGCATCGTGGAGGGCTACTTTTTGAGTAGCTACTCGGCACGAAAACTCGGGATGAAAAGCACGGGCAACGCAGGCGGATCGCATAACCTCACGCTCACATCCACCAAAACAAAAGCAGCGGACGATTTAGATGCCATGCTCAAAAAACTTGGCACAGGACTCTTTGTGACCGAACTCATGGGGCAGGGCGTGAACTACGTCACGGGTGACTATTCGCGCGGCGCAAGCGGCTATTGGGTGGAGAACGGACGCATCGCCTATCCCGTGCACGAAATCACCATTGCAGGCAATTTGAAAGAGATGTTTTTAGGTATCCAAGCCGTGGGTAGCGACACCTACAACTACGGTGCTAAGACGATTGGCTCGGTGCTTATTAATCGGATGAAGGTGGCGGGGAGTTAATACGTCTCTAAATGCAAGCGCCCTTGCACACGCATCTCGTCGCTAAGCCTTGCCCAGTCTAGGCGAGCAGCTGCCGCGATGTCTTTAAGCGCATCCAACACTCCTGCTTCCATGCTTTTTAAACCGCAGACATAAAAATAAGTATTCGCATCTTTGAGCAACTTTGCGACAGCGTCGCTTTGCTCGCGCATGACGTCTTGCACATACCGTTTACCGCCGTGCCCCAGCGGATCGGGCGCACGTGAAAACGCAAAGTGAATGTCGATGAAATCTTTAGGTAGGTTTTGCAGTGGACCAAAATATGGCAGCTCTTCTTTGGTTCTGGCACCAAAAAATAGCATTAATTTGCCGCTGTTGGGCGTGCCGCTCAAGCGTTCACGTCTGCGCCATTCGGTCATGGCGCGCATGGGTGCGCTGCCTGTGCCTGTACAAATCATCACAATGTTGCTGCCCGCATGATTAGGCATTAAAAATCTAGCGCCAAAAGGACCTGTGACCTGCACTTCGTCGCCTACTTTTAAATCACACACATAGTTGGAAGCCACGCCCACCGTGGGTTTGCCGTCATGATCGACCAGCACGCGTTTCACCGTGAGTGAGAGGTTGTTGTAGCCCTTGCGCTCGCCATTACGTGGCGACGCGATGGAGTATTGACGTGGATGATGCGGTTTACCGTTGGCATCTACGCCAGATGGGATGATGCCCAAAGATTGACCTTCCAGCACGGGAAATTGCTGCGTACCAAAGTCGAGCACGATGTGGTGGGTGTCGCTGGATGTGCCAAGTGCCGTCACGCGGTGGTTGCCCGTCACTTTGGCGGTGATTGGATTTTTCGGTGCATG
>JANXRP010000152.1 GCA_025352965.1 Comamonadaceae bacterium | reverse complement strand
AGCTTTAATACCTTCCGTGATGAGTGCGGCGGAGCTTTCAAAACAAACAAGTCTTCTTGCTGTTCTTGTCACATCGTTCCAAAGCGCTGACGTGCGCGCGGGCTTTAAGCCACCCATCCTTTAATCTCCCTAGCCTTAGTTCGTCCGTTTTTTTACGGATGCTCTTTGATTTATTGGAGTTTTAAATGAATAAATATTTCTATGTTTTTTTAACGCTTGCGACTTTGTGGATGACGCCATTTGCGCAAGCAGGCCCAATGAGTTTTAGAGAAAGTAGCATGTCAATGGGTGACTTTTCAACCAATTGGCGCGAGGCTTTTGTGAACTATGCACTCACCAGCAAAGATGCCATCGGCACTGAAAGCGTGTACATGCGCTCGGACAACAAGCTCACCACGCTACATGCCACGGGACTGACTTACACACGCCTTGCCAAACGCTGGAATATGCCTGAGGCGCAGGCCAATGTGTGGTTTCTGGGGGGACTCAGTACCGCAACAGGCAATGAGTTCGTTGGCAGCAAAACCTTGGCGAGTCCTGGTGTGCAAGTGGATTACGAGACCACGCGTGTGTATGCGGCGATCCAAGTCAGGACTTACCGCACATATGGTGGTGTCGCTAACGTGAACCATGACTACGTCTCAGGGCGAGCAGGGTTTTCGTTTTTCAACGTGGACTACGACGAGGTACAGCCGTGGTTCATTGTGGAGGCGCGGCGCATGAAAGGCTTATCCGACAAAACGGAAATCACGCCCATGCTGCGCCTCATTCATAACCGTTATTTTGTTGAAGCAGGCGTGTCGACTGACAAAAATGCGCGTCTCAATTTCATGTTTATTTTTTAAGGAGTTCTATCATGAACCATCGTTTTATTAAAAATTTAGTGCTAAGTACCTTGCTCACAAGCCTTACTGGACTTAGCTTTGCAGCCAACACCACAGTCCTTACGGTCAATGGCATGGTGTGCGCATTTTGTGCCCAAGGTATCGAAAAACGTATTTCCAAAATGCCAGCAACCAAGGCAGTATTTGTGGATTTAAAAAAGAAAATCGTTGCGGTTGAAGCTAAGGATGGCATGACGCTTGATGCCAAACTACTCGCGTTTGAGGTGATCGAAGCAGGTTATGACGTGACTAAAACTGAGACCAGTACCGCAAGCGTTGCTGATATCAAGCAAAGCGTGAAAGGTAAAAAATGAGCCTTCAAAAAAACGCTCTGACAGCATGGTTCTCATTGTTCACCAGCTCTGGCACGCTGGTGTGTTGTGCTTTGCCTGCGCTGTTGGTCTCGCTTGGTGCAGGGGCAGCACTCGCGGGGCTTGTGGCGACGATCCCAAGCTTGGTGCTACTGAGCGAATACAAAGAATTTGTCTTTGGCTTTTGCGCCGTGATGCTGGTGATCAGTGGTGCCATGCAATGGCAAAGTCGCTACGCGCCTTGCCCCGTTGATCCAGCGCTAGCGGCGGCGTGTGCAAGAACGCGCCGCATGTCACTCTGGGTTTACGGGGCGAGCGTCGCGCTTTTCGTCATGGGTGGATTTTTTGCGTTTATCCTCCCAGCATTAACTATATAAATTTTTATAAAAAAGGAAAAATTGTTATGTCGGCTTCTTGCGATCATCATTCTCACGAACAAGATGAAAAATTGACAGATTCCAAATATCGCCAAATTCTTTGGGTGGCGTTGGTGTTGAATGCTGCGATGTTTTTTGTCGAGTTCTGGAGTGGACGAAGTGCAAACTCCAATGCTTTGCTGGCAGATAGCATTGATTTTTTTGGCGATGCTGCCAACTATGGACTGTCGCTTTTTGTTTTGGCAAGTAGCTTGCAAGCACGGGCGCGGGTAGCGATGGCCAAAGCTTTGTGCATGGCAGTGTTTGGTGTGTTTGTGATTGGACGTGCGCTGTGGTCGATTCAAAATGCACCAACCCCCGAGGCCTTGACAATGGGGTGGGTCGGCTTGCTGGCGTTGGCAGTCAATGTGTTGGTTGCTGCGTTGCTCTACGGCTACCGCACGGGGGACGCCAATATGCGAAGCGTTTGGCTGTGTTCTAGGAACGATGCACTTGGCAATATCGCTGTGATTGCCGCTGGCGCTGTCGTGTGGTTGACTGCCAACAGATGGCCTGATGTGGTGGTGGCCGTTGGGATGGGAGCGCTTGCGTTGTCGTCAGCTTGGCAGGTGCTGCGGCAGGCGAGGGCAGAATTAATTGGGGACAACCAATAAAAATTCCATCAGCGCTTTTTGCGCATGCATGCGGTTCTCGGCTTCGTCCCACACGACGGATTGAGGGCCGTCAATGACATCGGCTGACACCTCTTCGCCGCGATGCGCGGGCAGGCAATGCATAAAGAGCGCGTTTGATTTGGCGGCGGCCATCATCTCAGCGTCCACGCACCAATCCGCAAAGGCTTTTTTGCGCGCTTCGTTCTCGGCTTCAAAACCCATGCTGGTCCACACGTCGGTCGTGACTAAATCTGCGCCCTTGCACGCTTCCATGGGGTCGGCAAAGACTTTGTAATGCTTACTTGACTTCAGGTTGGCAACAGCTGCGTCAATTTCGTAACCCCTGGGCGTGCTGATATGGACGTTGAAATCCAAAATTTCAGCCGCTTGCAACCATGTGTTCGCCATGTTGTTGCCGTCGCCGACCCACGCGACTGTTTTGCCCTGTATAGAACCTCTATGCTCAATAAAGGTAAAGATGTCCGCCAAAATTTGGCAAGGATGAAATTCGTTCGTGAGCCCGTTAATCACAGGTACACGCGAGTGCTTGGCAAACTCTTCAATCTTGGTGTGCTCAAACGTACGGATCATCACCAAGTCGACCATGCGGCTAATCACTCGAGCGGTATCGCCAATCGGCTCGGAGCGCCCCATTTGCGTGCCCTCAGAAGCGAGATGAACCACCGATCCGCCCATTTGATACATGCCCGCTTCAAAGCTGACGCGCGTGCGCGTGGAGGCTTTTTCAAAAATCATCGCCAGTGTGCGATCCGCGAGCGGTTGGTACTTCTCGTACTTTTTGAACTTGGTTTTGATGAGTGCAGCGCGTTCAAATAGGTGCGCATAAACGCTCGCATCTAAATCGCTGAATTGCAAGTAATGTTGAATGGGTTTCATAGCAAGGCGAGGCTTATTCGGCCAAGAATTTTTTAATTTGAGCAACCGTGATAGCAATCATGGCATCCGCTTGGGCAGCGTTTACGATGAGCGGCGGCAAGAGACGCACCACGCTATCAGCCGTTACGCTGAGCAAAAGGCCTGCTTCTGCGCAACGCCCTACCAAAACGCCGCACGGTTTGGCAAGTTCGATGCCCATCATCAATCCTTGACCACGGATTTCTTTGACGCTGCCTGCCGCTAGCTCTGCTGCAAGTTCGCGCGCAAATGCGGCGTGGAAACGTGCCCCCATTTTGGCAGCGTTATCTAGTAAATGGTCGTCTTCCATGATACAAATCGTCTCGTAACCCGCACGCATGGCGAGGGGCTGACCACCAAAGGTGGAGCCATGACTGCCTGGCGTAAATATCTTGGCGGCTTTGGGCCCCGCAACGACCGCACCGACAGGAATACCCGAGCTCAATCCCTTAGCCAGCGGCATCACGTCGGGCTTGATACCCGCCCACTGGTGCGCAAACCACTTGCCTGTACGCCCCATGCCGCATTGCACTTCGTCAATCATCAGCAGCCAATCGCGTTCGTCGCAGAGTTTGCGCACGGCTTGCAGATAGTCGATACGTGTTTGGTTAACGCCACCTTCGCCTTGGATGGTTTCCAAAAACACGGCGGTGATATTGGGGTTGCCTGCGGTAGCAGCTTTCAAAGCCTCAATATCGTTCAAAGGCACGCGCACAAAGCCTTCTGGGAACGGGCCAAAGCCTTCTTGGACTTTTTTGTTACCCGTGGCGGCAAGCGTTGCAATCGAACGACCGTGAAAGGATTTTTCATAGACTACGATTTCGGGGCGTGTAATGCCCTTGTCGTGCCCAAACTTGCGCGCCAGCTTGATGGCGGCTTCGTTGGCTTCTAAACCCGAATTGCAAAAAAATGCGTTGACCAATCCTGAGTGTTCGCAGAGTTTGGCTGCTAAAGCTTCGGCTAGTGGCGTGAAGTAATAGTTCGAGCCGTGCAAAAGCTTACCCACTTGTTCTTGCAGCGCAGGTACAAGGCGTGGATGGTTATGCCCCAGCGTATTGACAGCAATGCCAGCAAGGCCATCTAAGTACTCTTTGCCATTCACATCCCACACATGCACGCCTTGCCCGTGCGACAAGGCGATGGGCAGACGACCAAACGTACCCATGACATGAGGTTGGTCAAGCGGGTGCGAGAGTGCCATGGCGAGTGCGGTAGCGATGGTAGACATAAGGCAAACTCCAAAAGTCAAAAATAATCTTATATAAGACACAGGATTCACAGTAAAATCAGATGTGTGACTCAAACTGTAATCCAAGGGATAACCCTTGATGATAAGCCCTTTAGACCCAGCGATTGGGCCGAACGCCTTGCAGGCGTGATGGCTTGTTTTCGTCCCGATGCGGTGGAGGGTATGCGCTACCTCGATTACTCGCCGTGGTGCGTTCCGATTACTCAAGACAACGTGCGCTGTGTGATCGTTGATCACGCCATCAAAGATTTCAACGTGATGGCATGGGATTTTGTGATGAACTTTGCCAAAGACAATCGCCTCAAAATGGGCGAGGTTTGCAGGTTGTATTAAAGATAGATTCAGTGCACAAACTGCTGTGCTGAAAAGCAGTTAAGTTAGTGGTTGTGGTAAAGTGCAAAACATTGCTCAGTGTGTGTTTTAGTCTTATTTTTAGCCTGACCGTTTCTAGTCTTTTTCAAATGTTTAAATTGATTGTTTATGGGATTCTTGCTTGGATTGCCTACGAGATAGTGAAAGCGGCTTATTTTTTCGTCACTAGCCTGAGAT
>JANXRP010000127.1 GCA_025352965.1 Comamonadaceae bacterium | reverse complement strand
TTCCAGTTTGCCGAGAAAAAAGGCTATTCGGGCGTAGGCGTGTATTCGCGTCATGAGCCTAGCGATGTGGTGGTTGGATTTGATGGTGGAGAGTTTGATGCCGAGGGGCGCTTTGTGGAGCTGCGCTTTGACACGCCTGCGCATAAGCGTTCGGTCATCAGCAGTTATTTCCCAAGTGGTTCGTCGGGCGAAGATAGGCAAGCGGCCAAGTTCAGATTCTTAGAGTTGATGTATCTGCATTTGATGAAACTCAAGAAATCCCGCGATTTTGTGCTGTGCGGCGACATCAATATCGCGCATCAAAACATTGATCTAAAGAATTGGAAGAGCAATCAAAAAAACAGCGGCTTTACACCAGAAGAACGTGCGTGGATGACGAAGCTGACCACCGAGGGTGGCATCACCGATGTGTACCGCACGCTCGAGCCCACCGCCACCGACACGGCCTACACATGGTGGAGTAACCGTGGTCAGGCATACGCTAACAATGTGGGCTGGCGGCTTGATTACCACCTCGCCACGCCAGAGCTAGCAAGAACTGCACGAGGGGTGAGTATTTACAAAGACGAAAAGTTCTCTGACCACGCGCCCATTACGATTCAATACGATTTCAAGATTTAAATGAACAATAAAACACAACAAACTCAAGTGGATGGGCCTGTCGGCTCGCTCGAAGTCCAAATCGACGAAGCGGACGCAAATGTCACATTCAAAGGCATTGCCATCATTGCGCATCCGCATCCGCTTTATGGTGGCGACATGAACAACAAGGTCGTGCAGACCCTAGCCAAAGCCTTTATGGCTGCGGGCTACAAGGCGATACGGTTTAACTTTCGCGGTGTGGGCAAGAGTGCTGGCGAATACGCCAACGGCGTGGGCGAGACGGACGATTTGCTTGCCGTCATTGCTGCCCACGCACCTATTGGCAACATTTGCCTAGGCGGATTTTCATTTGGCACCTTCACGGTAACCCATGCGCTGCAAGGCTTAGCGGCTAGCGGACGCGATTTGGACGCAGACGTGCAACGCATCGCTTTAATTGGCTCAGCTGCTGGCAAATTTGACCTAGCTCCGATTGCGCCTGAGCTGCACAACCGCACATTTGTGCTCCATGCAGAAGCTGATGACACCGTGCCGCTAGCAAGCGTGATGGACTGGGCGCGTCCGCAAAGCCTGCCCGTCACCGTCGTGCCTGCGGGCTCGCACTTCTTTCACGGACAATTGCCGCTTCTCAAAAATCTCGTTCTACGCCACCTCGCATGAAATACTGGTTATCTCTTCTCGCAACGCTTACCTTTGCATCGTTTGCTCAAAGTCCTGCACCCGCGCCTGCCCCGTTAACTGCTCCCGTCCCCCCAGAAATTGAAGCGCGCGCTTATCTGCTTTTAGACGTGACAGCCAACCAAGTGCTTGCTGCAAAAGGTGCCGATCAGCCTGTGGAGCCCGCATCACTGACAAAACTGATGACGGCGTATCTGGCGTTTGATGCACTCAAAACAAAGAAGCTCTCGATAGACCAGCGCCTACCTGTGAGTGTTCGCGCATGGAAGATGGAAGGGTCAAGCATGTTCATCGACCCCAAGATGAGTGTGCGTGTGGAGGATTTACTCAAAGGACTCATCGTGCAGTCGGGCAATGATTCAGCCATTGCTATTGCTGAGGGCGTGGGTGGCACGGTTGAGCGCTTTGTGGAGCTGATGAATGAACGTGCCAAGCTGCTTGGCATGACGCACACTAGTTACAAAAATCCCGAAGGTCTGACCGTTGCTGGACACACAACGACAGCACAAGATCTTGCGATTTTGGCAACCCGTTTGATGAACGACTTCCCTGAGTACATTGGCTACTACGCGATCCAAAAATTCAGATTAGAAGGCTCGCCCAAGTCCAACGACACGAACCGCAACAAGCTGTTATTTCGTAATTCGTCCAAAACGGGATTTGTAGTGGATGGTCTGAAAACCGGTCATACCGATGCGGCGGGTTATTGCTTTGTCGTTACGTCCAAACGCGCGGATGCCCGCGTTGGCGAGCGTCGCTTGCTGGCTATTTTGCTAGGCACGAGCAGCGAAATTGCACGCGCCAATGAAGGTGAAAAACTCTTGGTCTGGGGCTACAACGCGTTTGAAGCTATCAAACTATTCGACGCGAATGCGGTGATTGCCACGCCCCGTGTTTGGAAGGGAACAAGTAGCGAAGTGAAGCTGGGACTGTCAAGCGGCAGGCCGCTCGTGGTGTCCGTGCCAACAGGCACAGCGCCCGCGCAAGTGACGAGTCAAATTGCACGCCCCGATCCGCTGGTTGCGCCATTTGCCGCAGGACAGAATGTTGCCACACTCAAAGTGCTCATTAATAATCAAGCTTGGCAATCAATCTCGCTGCAAGCCATACAGAACGTGGCTTCAGCAGGATGGGTGGGTCGCACGCTAGATGGCGTACGGATGATTTTTAAGTAGTCGATAGCAAGGCGACTCTTATTCCGCTTTGATATTGTTGTCCTTAACAACCTTATCCCAAATCGTCATTTGAGCGTCGATAAAAGTTTTGGCTTGCGCAGACGTACCGCCCACAATATCAATACCTTGCTGATCTAGCTTTTTAGCAACCTCGGCATTTTTTAAAATCTTATTGATTTCTTCATTCATCCGCCGAACGATATCGGGCTGTGTCTTAGCAGACGCCACAATCGCCCACCATGCGGGCGCTTCAAACCCAGCGTAGCCAGACTCTGCAACCGTCGGTACATCGGGCAGATCGGGCGAACGCTTGGAAGTAGTCACCACCAAAGGACGCAGTTTTTTATTATCAATATGCGGCTTGGTGACAAAGACCGAACCGATGGACAGTGGCACATGGCCCGCAATAGTGTCGCTCATCAAGGGGCCGCCGCCGCGATACGGAATATGCTGCCAATCTAGACCGCTAGATTTACCTATCAAGGTCATGGCCAAATGCCCCAAACTGCCCGAACCAATCGAACCATAACTGACATTCTTTTTGGCTTTTGCGGCGGCAACCACATCCGCAAAAGTTTTAAAGTCTGAGCCAACAGGAGTTGCCAACACCATTGCGGATTTACCAATCAAAATGACATCGACCAAGTCGCGCTTGGTATCAAATGCTAGGTTGGGAATCAAGCTTGGGTTGACCGCGTGTGTGTCGAACACCACGCCAAAGGTGTAACCGTCGGCTGGCGCTTGCGCCACTTGAGCCGTACCAATGGCACCCGACGCGCCGCCTTTGTTCTCCACAATCACGGTTTGTCCAAGCGCCAGTTGTAGCGGCACTTGCAGCACACGTGCCACTTGATCGACTGAGCCGCCTGGCGGAAAAACCACGACGAGTTTGATAGGTTGCTTGGCCGGCCATGCCTGCGCAAAAATCAAGAGCGGCGCAAATGTGATGAGCGTAAAAAGTGTGCGTAGTTTTTTCATCAGTGACCTCTCTTATTTAGATCATGAATGCCAGCGTTGCATCCATATTTTCAGTCGGTAATTTTTTAAAACCAGATCTGGCATATCGTTGCAAACGACCAGCCAGCAAGGCCGTTAGGGCAGAAGCACGTGCGTTGCCATCCGCTGTCGGCGTGCTGGAAGTGGCGTACATATCGCGCATCGCTTGCTTGAAGCTAGATTCAATTTTGTCAAAAAACTGATTCATGCGTTCTTGGAGGCGTTCGTGCTCAAACACCAGCGCGTCCCCGACCATCACGCGCGCCATGCCCGGATTTTTTTCGCCAAAGGTCAGCACCATAGTTGCGATTTGTTTGCACTGCAACGCAGGATTGGCTTCGCGCTCGGTAATTTGGTTAATCAGCCCAAACACCGAGGATTCGATGAATTCGATCAAGCCCTCGAACATTTGTGCTTTGCTAGCGAAGTGCCGGTAGAGCGCCGCCTCAGACACGTCTAAGCGTTTCGCCAGCAGCGCCGTGGTGATGCGCTCGCCGCCAGGCGTTTGCAGCATCTGCGCCAGCGTTTGCAAAATTTGAACCCGCCGCTCGCCAGGCGCTGGACGGGATTTAGGGGCGGCAATAGGGGTTTGATCGTGAGGCATGGTTGGATTATCTGTGTTAAATCGCTGCCCCGTTTTCGGTCAGCACCACATCCAGCGGCATATCGTGCTCTTGTGGTTCGAAGTCACATCTGGCGCAGTCAAACGCAAGACCAACCGTGTACGGACGCGGCGTCAAGCTTGCCAATGTGCGGTCATAAAACCCACCGCCATAGCCGAGCCGATAAGGCTTCCCCGCGTTCACAGTAAAGCCCACACAAGGCACAAAAAGCAAGCTTGGCGTAATCACGTCGGTGTCTTTTGGTTTGGGAATGTCGTAGGCGTCCAGCTCCATTTCGCAGCCTGGATACCAGACATGAAACTTGAGCTGCATGGTGGTTTTATTGACAACGGGAAGCCCAATTCTGCGCGGCTGCGGCAGACCAATGAGCTCGCCATCTTCCTTCCAACGATGCAGCGCAGGTAGTGGATCGAATTCGCCCTTGATAGGCCAATACGCACCAACCACGGTGTCAGTTCTACCCATCAGCCACAGACGCATAGCCTGAGTGAGTCCATCGATGCGGGCGAGTTTATCGCCTAAATTTTCACGTTTAGCGACAAGTTCTTTGCGTAGCTGTTGTTTATCCATGTGGTCGTACCGATAATCGAGATCATGAAATTTAAAAGAATGATTACAACATGTCTTGCCCTCGCTGGCATAACCCTTGGCACGGCATGGGCACAAAATACAGCGCAAGATGGCGTCCTACTAGACATGGGTGCAGCATTCAAAAAGAATGACTCGCGGACGCTTGCAAAACTACTACCCAAAGCCAAGGGGCATCCGCTGGAACCCTGGGCAGCCTACTGGACGCTAAAAGCTAGTCTAGAAGACGCCACGCAGCCCGAGCTAGACGCCTACTACAAGCGTTTTGCCGGCACCTATACCGAAGATCGGCTTCGTGCCGATTGGCTGCTGTTACTGGGTAAAAACCAAGATTGGAGCGGCTTTGCCACCAACTTACCCGCGTACCGCATGGGTGACGACAAGGACATTAAGTGCTATGCCAATCGGGAGGACGCGCTACTTGTCGAGCGCCTCTGGATGAGCCAAAAAGAAGTCAAGTCAGGCTGCGGCCAAATCGCTGAAGCTTTAACCAGCGCAGACAAGATGCCAGCCATCGTTTCTTGGCGCAAAACATACAAACCGCGTACTGGCACGGACTTACCAAGGGATTTCGAGTCGCTAGATGCGCAACAAAAGAATTGGGCGCTCGGATTTGCAGGACGCGCCTTGGCGCAGAATCTTGATCTGTCTGCGCTTGAGCAGTTTTCAAAAATCACAGCGACTACAGATGTCTCTGACGATATGCTGGGATGGTGGGCACGTGTTGCCCTGCGCGCACAAGATTGGAAGTTGGTCGAGCGCGTCATCAATGCCATGAGCGACGATGCGCGGCAAGATCCTAATTGGATTGACTGGCTAACCAAAGCGCGGCAGGTCAATCGCAGTAAGCCTTCGCAGGCCATCGTGCTCGCAACACCAATCCCCGCCTTGCCAAGCAGCGAGGCCATTCGCGCGGCCAAAGCCAATGCGGGCTTGCAGCGTGCGCTATACGCCATACGAATCGGACTGCGTTCAGAAGGCGTGCGCGAATGGGCATACGAAGTCAATCTTGCCAAGGGTTCCATGAGCGACGAAGAGCGTCTTGGCGCAGCCGCCATTGCCTGTGAAGTGGAAGTCTGGGATCGCTGCATCAGCACCTCCGAGCGAACCACTCGCGTCGTCAATTGGGCGCAGCGCTATCCCACGCCGCATCGCGATGCGCTGGTCGCGCAGGCCAAAGAAACGGGGATTGACCCAGCATTTGTGTACGGGCTCATTCGCCAAGAGTCGCGCTTTGTCACGGACGCAAAATCCCATGTGGGCGCATCGGGACTCATGCAGCTCATGCCCGCTACGGCACGCTGGACGGCCAAACGCGTCGGGTTGGCAAACTATACGCAAAGCCAAATTCATAACATCGAGACGAATCTACTGCTAGGTGTCTCATATCTCAAATATGTGCTCGATGAAAACGATGGCAACGCCGCCTATGCCGCTGCAGCCTATAACGCAGGGCCACATCGCGTTAAAACTTGGCGCACCGCCATGGAAAACGACCCCGCAACCAAATTAAGCGATCAAACGCTCGCTTTAGCGATTTGGGCAGAAAATATCCCTTTTTCTGAAACTCGTGACTATGTCAAAAAAGTGACCGCTAACACGGAGGCTTACCGACGCGTCTTATCTGCGCCGTAAGTGTGCCCTTACAAGCAATCGAGCGGCTAAGCCCTTTACAATACAAATAACGCATAAGCGCCTAAATTTGTGGCAACTTAGTGGATTTTCATTGTCTACAATGTCCGTCCAATATCTGCAGTTGCCACTCAGGATTGGTTTCACAGGGCGCGTCACATCAAATGGACGCGCCCTTTTTTCTGTACATCGCTCCATCGTCTTCCTTTATCCATGCAACACATTCGGAATTTTTCCATCATTGCCCACATTGACCACGGCAAATCCACACTGGCTGATCGTTTGATTTCGCGTTGCGGCGGTTTAGAAGAGCGCGAAATGTCGGCGCAAGTGCTGGACTCGATGGATATCGAGAAAGAGCGCGGCATCACGATCAAAGCGCAAACCGCCGCCCTGCACTACAAAGCCAAAGACGGCAAGACCTACAACCTCAATTTGATTGACACCCCTGGTCACGTCGACTTTAGCTACGAGGTCAGCCGTTCGCTATCGGCCTGCGAAGGCGCTCTCTTAGTCGTCGATGCCAGCCAGGGAGTCGAGGCGCAAACGGTGGCGAATTGCTACACCGCGCTTGAGCTGGGTGTGGAAGTGCTGCCAGTGCTCAACAAAATGGACTTGCCCAACGCCGATCCAGAATCCGCACGTAAGGAAGTCGAAGACGTGATTGGCTTAGATGCATCCGAAGCCATCCCCTGCTCCGCTAAAACGGGCATGGGCATTGAAGAGATTTTGGAAATGGTGGTTGCACGAGTGCCTCCGCCAAAAGGCAATCCAGACGGCCCCCTGCGTGCCATGATTATTGACAGTTGGTTCGACACTTACGTAGGCGTGGTGATGCTAGTGCGCGTGGTCGATGGCCGCCTTGGCAAAGGTGAGCGCTTCAAAATGATGGCGACAGGCGCTATCTATAACGCCGACAGCGTGGGCGTGTTCACACCTGCCAGCGAACCGCGTGAATCACTGGAAGCGGGCGAAGTGGGTTTCATCATTGCGGGTATCAAAGAGTTGCAAGCCGCAAAAGTGGGCGACACGATTACGTTATTGAAACTTGGCACAGGCGGCGCGGCGTTCACGGCCACCGAACCGCTGCCAGGCTTTAAAGAGATTCAACCCCAAGTGTTTGCGGGGCTTTATCCAACAGAAGCCAATCAATACGATTCGCTGCGCGATAGCTTAGAAAAGCTCAAACTCAACGATGCGTCCTTGCACTACGAGCCTGAAGTCAGTCAAGCGCTAGGTTTTGGTTTTAGATGCGGTTTCCTTGGACTCTTGCATATGGAGATCGTGCAAGAGCGCTTAGAGCGCGAGTTCGATCAAGACTTGATTACCACCGCCCCGAGCGTGGTCTACGAAGTGCTGACGGCGGGCAAAGACGGCGAGGTGATCCGTGTGGAAAATCCATCGAAGATGCCCGAAGTCAGCCAAATTGAAGAGATCCGCGAACCCATTGTGACGGTGCATTTGTACATGCCGCAAGAATACGTCGGCGCAGTCATGACGCTAGCAAACGTCAAGCGTGGCAATCAAATGAACATGGCCTACAAAGGTCGCCAAGTGGTGCTGACGTATGAAATGCCACTGGGCGAAATCGTGCTCGACTTTTTTGACAAACTCAAATCGGTCAGTCGTGGTTATGCGTCGATGGATTACGAATTTAAAGAATACCGTGCCTCGGATGTGGTGAAGGTCGATATCTTGCTCAATGGCGAGCGTGTCGATGCGCTGTCCATCATCGTCCATCGCTCGCAGGCCACGTACCGCGGGCGTGCCGTGGCCGCCAAGATGCGTGAGATTATTTCGCGCCAAATGTTTGACGTGGCGATTCAAGCTGCCATTGGCGCGAACATCATTGCAAGGGAGAGCATTAAAGCGCTGCGCAAAAACGTGCTGGCCAAATGCTACGGCGGCGACATCTCCCGAAAGCGTAAACTGCTAGAGAAACAAAAAGCAGGTAAAAAGCGAATGAAGCAAATCGGCTCTGTCGAAGTGCCGCAAGAAGCCTTCCTCGCCATTTTGCAAGTGGATGACTAACAATAAGAATTGACTCTGAGAAAATTATGCAAAACAAAATCATGGCTGTGGTCACTGCCCTTGTGTTGGCCTGCTTTGCAGCCTATATCGGCGCTTGGTACACAGGTAAATTAGAGGGCAACTTCGCGCTCTTACTCTTTATGGCGGTGGTCGTCACGGGCATCTATTGGCTTGCCGAGTTGCTGTACTTCAAGCGCGCACGTGAAGAATCACCCCCCCGTCCAGGTTATCCAGAAGATACCGCCGTTGCCAAGCATCAACCTTGGTGGTTGGACTGGACGGCAGGACTCTTTCCCGTCATCTTGATCGTGTTTTTGTTGCGCTCGTTTTTATTCGAGCCCTTCAAAATACCATCAGGCTCGATGATTCCGACTCTGCAAATTGGTGACCTCATTTTGGTGAACAAGTTTCATTATGGCGTGCGCCTTCCCGTCATCAACAAAAAACTCACCGACGGTACGCCTGTGGCACGTGGCGATGTGATGGTGTTTCGCTATCCACCCAAGCCAAGCTTGGACTACATCAAACGTGTCGTGGGACTGCCAGGTGACAAGATTACCTATATCAACAAGATGCTCACGATCAATGGCGAGCCTATCTCTAAAACCGCATTGCCCGATTATTTTGATGAAGATCAGCTGATTTACACAAAACTCTTTGAAGAAAAAATTGGCGGAAAAACGCATGGCTTGCTGAACAACGAACGTCGCCCTGCGGGTTGGAATGAAGCCGACACCGAAGCCAACTACCCCAACAAACAAAACTGCCAGTACAGCGAACTGGGCGTCACCTGTACAGTGCCGGCAGGCCATTACTTCATGATGGGCGACAACCGCGATAACTCGCTCGACTCGCGCTACTTTGGCTTTGTGCCAGACGCCAATATTGTGGGCCGCGCCTTCTTTGTCTGGATGAATTTTGGTAACTTGAAACGCATTGGTGGTTTCGAGTAACTCGCCTTTTTGATCTATGCATCTACCTAAGCCACTGCTCGCGCTACAAGAACGTATTGGTTATACGTTTGAACGCCCTGCGCTTTTGCAACAGGCGATGACGCATCGCAGCTTTAGCTCAGAGCATTACGAACGGTTGGAATATCTAGGCGACGCGGTCATTAACGTGATCGTCTCCGACTTGCTGTATCAGGCGCTACCTGATCTACCAGAAGGTCAACTCTCGCGCATTCGCTCTAATCTCGTCAAACAAGATAGCCTGCATAGCCTCGCGCTCAAACTCGGGCTCTCGCACTGCCTACGCCTTGGCGAAGGAGAAGCCAAATCGGGTGGCGCCAAGCGTCCGTCTATTTTGGCGGATGCCTTGGAAGCCTTGCTGGGTGCGGTCTACCTTGATGCGGGCTATGACGTAGCCCAGCGCATTGCCAAGACGTGGTTAGAAGACATTCGTGTCGATATGAATATGAGCCAGACCGCCAAAGACGCCAAAACGGAATTGCAAGAATGGCTGCAAGCACGCAAAATGCCCCTCGCCGTGTACTCCGTCATTGGCACGGTCGGCGCGGCGCATGAACAAACCTTTGATGTCGAGTGCTACGTGCCTTCACTCAAAAAAACCGAGCGCGGTATTGGTAGTACGCGCCGTGCAGGCGAGCAAGCCGCGGCGCAGGCGATTTTGGACACTATGAAAGACAGCAAATGACAGCCCTAACCAACAAACGCTGCGGGCTCATTGCTATCGTCGGTAAACCCAACGTCGGCAAATCCACTTTGCTCAACGCCTTGGTCGGACAAAAAATCAGCATCACCTCACGCAAAGCGCAAACTACGCGGCACCGCATTACGGGCATCCGCACGATTGAGCAAACTCAATATGTGTTTGTAGATACGCCAGGATTTCAGACTCGCCACAGCAATGCGCTCAACAAGGCGCTCAATAAAACCGTCACGGGTGCGATCAACGATGTCGATTTGATTTTGTTTGTCACCGAAGCAGGCCATGTCTCGGGTGCAGACGCGCAGGTGTTAGAGCTCTTCAACAAAGACGTGCCCTGCATCTTGGTCGCTAACAAACTGGACCTAGCCAAGCGCGCCGAAATTGCGCCGTGGCTGCAAACCATGCAAGGCGAGCAAAACGAAAAAGGCATCACCTTTGCCGAACTCTTCCCCATGTCGGCAAAAAACAAAAAAGACGTGGAGCGCCTGCTAACACTCTGCGCGACTTACCTCCCAGAGCAAGACTGGTTTTACCTTGAGGACGAACTCACCGACCGTAGCGAGCGCTTTTTAGCCGCTGAAATCGTGCGCGAAAAATTATTCCGCCTGACAGGCGACGAGTTGCCCTACACCAGCACCGTGGTGATTGATGAGTTCAAAGAGGAAGTCATCAAAAACGCCAAGGGCAACGACAAACCCGCCATGAAACGCATTGCGGCAACCATCATCGTCGAGCGCGACGGCCACAAAGCCATGGTGATTGGTGACAAGGGGGAGCGCTTAAAGCGCATTGGCACCGAGTCCCGCATGGAACTGGAGAAACTCATGGATTGCAAAGTCTTTTTGCAGCTGTGGGTCAAGGTCAAATCGGGCTGGGCGGATGATGCGACACGACTTAAGACTTACGGTTACGAGTGATGCCCAGCATTGCTTCTAGGATCACCCTAGAGCCCGCCTTCGTCCTGCACCGCTATGACTGGAGCGAATCGAGTTTGATTGTGGAAGTGCTGACGCGCCATCATGGCCGTGTGGCTTTAGTTGCCAAGGGCGCGAAGCGGCCTGCGTCCAACTTTCGCCCCGTGCTCTTGCCCATGCAACCGCTGCGCATCACGTACTCGGGAAATGCTGAAGTAAAAGTCTTGAAAAGCGCCGAATGGGTGGGAGGCTACGCCATGCCATCAGGCAACGCGCTTCTCACGGGGTTCTATCTGAACGAGCTGATGATGCGACTTTTGCTGCGCGATGACCCGCAAGAGTCTGTCTATGACCTGTACATGCAAACCGTCTCTGTCGTCGCGCAAAACAACGGTTTGATGACGGCTGCGCTGCGCTCATTTGAACTTCTGCTCTTGCAAAACATGGGGTGGCTACCGGATCTATCCTCTGTAACCCAGACCCAGCAAGGCTTGCAAGAGGATGACCTCTACAACCTCAATGCAGATACGGGCTTGCGGCCAGCGGCAGATGTAGACTCCGCATCTTTACGCGGACAGCAATGGCTGGCGCTTGCTGGCGCGTTGGCTGCGAGGGACTTTGCGCCGTTGCTCACGCATTTAACGAATGAGCCGCAAACCACGCAAGCACTCAAAAATCAACTCCGAGCACTCCTCCATTACCATTGCGGACAACCGCTAAAAACGCCGCAAATGATGACGGTGATGCAACAACTTTAAACAACTCTAAAACGCGCTATGTCTAATCCTCACACCGCACTGTCTGTCAATTTAAACAAGGTCGCCCTAGTCCGTAACACGCGCCATTTGGGGATTCCCAGCGTGATGAAGGCAGCGCTCGTGTGTCTGCAAGCAGGCGCGGCAGGCATCACGGTGCATCCACGTCCTGACGAGCGCCACATCAGAGCCGACGACGTGCGCGAACTCTCGGCATTAGTGACTCTGTGGAAGGGACAAGGCCACGCGGCAGAGTTCAACATTGAGGGCAATCCGTTTCAAAATTTGATGGCGTTTGTTGAGGAGTGCAAACCCGATCAAGCGACTTTTGTGCCCGACAGTGAAGATCAATTCACCAGCGACCACGGCTGGGCGCTCGACATGATGGGCGCAGCAGATAAAGCACGCCTGAAAGCCGCAATTGATGCGGCGCACGCTATCGGCACGCGCGTGAGTCTGTTTATGGATCCGATTGCGAGTTTGATGCCACTTGCCAAAGCGCTTGGCGCCGACCGAGTGGAGCTCTACACCGAGAGCTTCGCCAAAGCGCATGGCACGATTAGCCAACCGCAAGCCATGAAGCAATATGCTGACGCTTGCCGCGCTGCGGTGGCTACGGGGCTAGAGGTCAATGCTGGGCACGATTTGAATTTGGAAAATCTCTCCGATTTTTTGATTGCTTGTCCATTAGTGAAAGAGGTGTCCATCGGTCACGCCTTGATTGGCGATGCGCTGGAGATGGGTTATGCGGCAACGGTGCAAGCGTACAACCATTGCATTGAAGTGGGTCACGGACCTGGCTGTGGTCACAACCATCATCACTAAGCCCGCACCATGATTTACGGTATTGGCACCGACATCTGCGACATTCGCCGCATCCGAGCTGTGCTTGATAAACATGGTGAACGCTTTGCCGCCAAGATTTTGAGCGAAGGCGAAATGGCGCTTTGGCGCACGCACTCTGGCAAGGTTGCCGAGCGCGGCGTGCGTTATTTGGCAACGCGGTTTTCGGCTAAAGAGGCATTCAGCAAAGCCGTGGGACTTGGGATGCGTATGCCCATGACATGGCGCTTGTGCGAAATCGCCAAAGCCCCATCGGGTAAGCCTTGCATAGTGTTGCATGGCGTTTTAAAAAAATGGTTTGAGGCTCAAAATTTAAGTGCACAAGTCAGTGTTTCTGATGAAACTGATTACGCTGTTTCGTTTGTTATTGTGGAAAGACAGTTATGAATTCACATTCCCCCGTCATCCTCGATATTGCTGGTCTCGCTTTATCTGCTGTTGATAAAAAACGTCTCAAACACCCGCTCACAGGCGGCGTTATTTTGTTTGCTCGCAATTGGCAATCGCGTGACCAACTCGCCGCGCTTTGTACGTCCATTAAAGCAGTGCGATCAGATTTATTAATTTGCGTCGATCACGAGGGTGGTCGCGTGCAGCGCTTTAAAACAGATGGCTTTACGCACTTGCCGCCTATGCGTGATTTGGGCAAGCTTTGGCTCAAAGACCCTGTTGCCGCCACCAATGCAGCAACCGCTTGCGGCTATGTGCTGGGTGCAGAGCTGCGCGCTTGCGGTGTCGATATGAGCTTTACACCCGTTCTCGATTTAGATTGGGGTGACAGCGGCGTGATAGGCGACCGCGCTTTTGCAGCAGACACTCGCGTTGTGACGTTGCTGGCTAAAAGTTTGATGCATGGCCTTTTACTCTCAGGCATGGCGAACTGCGGCAAGCATTTTCCTGGGCACGGATTCGTGGCAGCCGATTCGCACACCGACATTCCCGTGGACAAGCGTTCTCTTACCGCGATTTTGAAAGACGACGCTGCGCCCTATGAGTGGTTGAGCACGACGCTCACCAGCGTGATGCCAGCGCACATCATCTATCCAAAAGTGGATTCACGTCCCGCAGGTTTTTCAAGCAAATGGCTGGGCGACATCTTGCGCGGCAAGCTCAATTTTCAAGGTGCCATTTTTAGCGACGACCTCAGCATGGCAGGTGCTAGATTGATTGATGGCAAAGAAGTCTCCTACGCAGAGGCGGCTGGCGTGGCGCTAGCTGCAGGCTGCGATATGGTATTGCTCTGCAACCAATCGATCGATGGTGGAGAGGCTGTAGATGATCTGTTAAATGGTCTGCAAGCCACGCTGAATAAGGCTTGGCGAGCATCCGAGGTGAGCGATGAGCGCCGCCTAGCCTTGCTCCCACAAGCGCCTTGCGCCATGTGGGATGAGCTGATGACACAGCCGCACTATCTGCATTGTTTGGATCTTATGGCGCAGATATCGTCAAGCTTATGAACCACGGCCCAAAGCGCATCGTCTGCCTAACCGAAGAAACCACCGAGTGGCTCTATCTGCTCGGTGAGCAGCACCGCATTGTGGGCATTTCGGGCTATACCGTGCGGCCAGAAGGTGTGAGGCAAGCGCATCCGCGCATCGCCTCTTTCTTAGACGGCAAGATTGATCAAATCGTGGCGCTCAAACCCGATCTGGTGATTGGCTTTTCGGACATGCAGGCTGAGCTGGCGAATAAGCTCATTCGCGCTGGCCTAGCTGTGCTGATTACCAACCAACGCAGCATTGAGGAAATTTTTGACACGCTGCGCATGGTTGCAGCTATCGTTGGCGCATCTGATAAGGGCGATGCTTGGGAAGCCAAGACCAGAGAGGCTTTTGATGCCATGCGGCTTGCAAGCCAGAGCTGGCAAGCCCGCCCAAGGGTGTACTTTGAAGAATGGGACGAGCCCATGATTAGCGCCATCCAATGGGTATCCGAGCTCATTGGTATTGCAGGTGGCGTGGATGTGTTCCCCGAACTTGCCGTGCAAAGCCTTGGTAAAAACCGCATCGTTGCTGAGCCGCTAGAACCAGTGCGCCGTTCCCCAGACATTGTGGTTGGTAGTTGGTGCGGTAAAAAATTCCGCCCCGAAAAAGTGGCAGCCAGAGGGACTTGGCAAAACGTGCCAGCCGTGCACAATGGTGATCTGTTTGAAATTAAATCGTGCGATATTTTGCAGCCTGGGCCCGCCGCACTGACCGATGGACTGATGCAACTCCACACGATCTTTTCAAGCTGGAATGCCAGACAGGAGATTTGAAAATGAAACGCTATCTCTCTACCTTCACTGCAATCATTCTTGCTGTAGCCCTTGCTGGCTGTGCCTCGCCAAGTTATTACCAAGCGGCAGGCGCTAACGGCAGATACTTCGGCTACGCGGACAGACAAGTCGACGGGCCGCTGCACCGCATCAATTTTGTGGCCAGTCCCGTTGCCAATCTCGATCAAACCTATTCGTTTGCCATTTACCGCGCGGCTGAACTGGCGCAAAGCAAAGGTGCTACGTATTTTGAAGTGCTAGAAGGCCCCGTCAACAAAGACGCGATCGAGCGCTTTATTGGCAGAGCCACCGCAGCCAACTCCCGCGCGTTTGATGGCAAAGAGCTGACCGAACTAAACGCCCCGCTACCCGTACCGCCCAACATTTTGTATGCACAATCTGTCCGTTACTACTCGCCTAACTACATCTATGTTCCTGTGCCACCACCACTGCCCCCTGTGCAAATCAGTCTACTTATTCGGTTGCTGAGTGCGCCATCTCTTGATGCTGCCAAAGGCTTTGATGTGCAAGACTTGCTCACAAAATTAACGCCAAAAATTATTCGCCCGCCCCTCAAAACGACTTAACTTTGATACGCCCACCATGCCGCATCTCGCCATCCAATACACCCCCAATTTAGAGTCCAAAACCGATATGACAGCGCTTTGCAAAAAGCTCGCCAATACCATCACGGGCATCACGGACGAAACGGGCAAGCACATCTTCCCCACGGGCGGTACGCGAGTGCTGGCGTACCCTGCGGCGCATTTCGCAGTTGCCGACAGCTCGCGTGATATGGCATTTATTTATCTCCACTTCCGCGTCATGAAAGGTCGAAGTTCCGCCATGTTATTGAAGTCTGGCGAGTTACTGTCTAAGGCGACGCACGAGCACTTCGCTCCGATATTGGCAAGCAAAGATCCTTATCTCAGCATCACGTTTCAAATCGACGAGAGCACCGAAGTTTTTGATTCTCGGCACGGTACCATTGCACCGCTCTTCCTAAAGTAAACCCTCAACCCAAAACCTAAAATCACCATGAAAACACCGATCAATAAATTCAAACTCGGACTCAAAAACAAACAAGCCCAAATTGGCCTATGGCAAGGCTTGGCAGCGCCCTATCCATCCGAGATTTGCGCCAGCGCTGGTTTTGATTGGCTCTTAGTTGATAGCGAACACAGCCCCAACGATTTGCAATCGACGCTCCAGCAACTACAAATCATTGCGGCGTATCCAGACACCACCGCCATCGTCCGCGTACCGCACGGCTACGGCGACTCGGGCGCAGCCATCATCAAACAGCACCTCGATTTAGGTGTGCAAACCTTGCTCGTGCCCATGATTGACACGGCCGAGCAAGCAGCGCACGTCGTGCGTGCCACACGCTACGCACCGCATGGTATCCGCGGTGTGGCAGGTGGGCGTGCCTCTAAATGGGGGCGCATTGCAGACTACGCCGTCACCGCCAACGAGCAAATGTGCGTACTGGTGCAAATCGAGTCGCAACTCGGGTTAGATAACTTGGACGCCATCTGCGCAGTCGAGGGTGTAGATGGCGTTTTCATTGGCCCTGCAGACCTGTCCGCGTCGCTAGGATTTTTGGGACAACCCATGCACCCAGAGGCGCTCAAAATCACCGACGACGCTTTTGCACGCATTATCAAAAGCGGCAAAGCAGCCGGCTACTTAACCGCAGACGAAAAACTAGCCCAGCGCTACCTAGACATGGGCGTGACTTTTATGGCTGTGGGACTGGACAACAACATCTTGGTGCGCGGAACGAAGGCGCTGGTGG
>JANXRP010000114.1 GCA_025352965.1 Comamonadaceae bacterium | reverse complement strand
CGAATTATTCGATTGGCTGCTCTTGCTCAAACGCACACATCCTAAATCGCTGCTACGCACCTTGCTTGCTGAACATCCCACTGTGCGACTTGCTAAAAGTTTGGTGTTGGAACTGCAAGTTGAGCTATGGGGGAAACACGCCGAAACGCCTATCGCGCAGATACCTGACACTGCACTAGCCCTTATTGGACGTGATCTGCAGGCATGGCAGCAAAAGCCATCGGGCACGGAGGGCTATCGCACGGCGGAGGTAACGCTTGGCGGTGTGGATACCACCGAGCTGTCGTCTAAGACGATGGAATCTAATCGCCAAGCGGGGCTTTATTTCATTGGTGAAGTGGTAGATGTATCAGGACATTTAGGTGGCTACAACTTTCAGTGGGCGTGGGCGAGTGGGCATGCAGCGGGGGAAGTTGCTTAGAATCTGAGTCATTCGTCATTCACAAGGAGAACATCATGGCAAAAGGTATCCAAGGCGGCAAAGAAGCCAAAAAACCCAAAAAAGACAAATCACCACCTAAAGTGCCGACTGGCACAGCCGAACCCGTTCGCGCCACGATCGTCACCTCGATCATGCCTAAAGGCAAAGAGAAGAATAAGTTTAAGTAATTGGACTCTATCACCCAGCTATAATGCTGGGTGTTCAAGTTTTGCCCCATGAGAATTTCTCTCCTGAGGTGTCGCACGGTATAGATCTGATTCATCTGTATCGCAAGTTGTGTGGCTAAGCCACAGAAAGGGAATCACCATGCTAAAAGCTACTATTGCTGAAGTTGTTAAAGCCAATGCACGCGCTGCAAACGATACGGGCAGCTCCGAGGTGCAAGTTGCACTTTTGACCGCTCGCATCAACGAGCTCACCCCTCACTTCAAACTCCACGCTAAAGACCATCACGGTCGCCGTGGTTTGATCCGTATGGTGAATGCACGCCGCGGCTTGCTGGACTATTTGAAGTCCACAGACGCTGACCGTTACACCGCACTGATTGCGAAGTTGGGTCTGCGTAAATAATTGATTCTTGAATTCTGAAGAACGCCTGAGTTAGTCCACTAGCTCAGGCGTTTTTCGCTTCAATTTTCAAATTTGTTGTTATTTATTGTTGTTATTGATATAGAAAGAAAAAAAACACCATGAGCATTTTTAATAAAGTTACCAAGACCTTTCAATGGGGTCAGCACACCGTCACAATGGAAACAGGCGAGATTGCTCGTCAAGCGGGCGGCGCCGTCATTGTTAATGTGGATGGCACCGTCGTCCTCGCTACTGTTGTGGCATCCAAAACAGCCAAGGCTGGACAAGATTTTTTTCCACTCACCGTTGATTACCTAGAAAAAACTTACGCTGCAGGCAAGATTCCTGGTAGCTTTTTTAAGCGCGAAGCTAAACCTTCTGAGTATGAAACACTCACTTCACGTTTGATCGACCGCCCGATTCGCCCTTTGTTCCCTGAAGGCTTTTTTAACGAAGTCCAAGTGGTTGTTCACACGCTGTCTTTGAACCCTGATGTTGAAGGCGACATTCCCGCTTTGATCGCAACCAGCGCAGCTTTGGCGATTAGCGGTATCCCGTTTGCAGAGCCTATCGGCGCAGCGCGTGTGGCCTACATCAATGGCGAATATGTGCTGAACCCAAGCAACACGCAGCTCAAAGAGTCGCAAATGAATTTGGTCGTGGCAGGTACGGCAGGCGCCGTGCTGATGGTGGAGTCCGAAGCACAGCAATTGCCAGAAGAAGTGATGCTGGGCGCTGTGGTGTTTGGTCACGATGCAGGCAAAGTCGCGATTGACGCGATTCACGATCTCGTCCGTGATGCAGGCAAGCCAGCTTGGGAATGGACAGCGCCTGCTAAAGACGAGCCTTTGATTGCACGCGTGCAAGCACTCGCGTCTGACAAACTGGCTGCCGCTTACCAACTGCGTAACAAGCAGCAGCGTACACAAGCGTGCCGCGCCGCCTATGCCGAAGTGATGACTTCGCTCAAAGCAGATGGCGCTGCATTTGATAGCGTTGCTGTTGAAGGCATGCTGTTTGACATCGAAGCCAAAATCGTTCGTAGCCAAATTTTGGCAGGCGAGCCCCGCATTGACGGTCGCGACACACGCACCGTTCGCGCGATTGAAATTCGTAACTCAGTCTTGCCGCGCACGCACGGCTCGTCCTTGTTCACACGCGGTGAAACACAAGCTTTGGTTGTGACGACGCTCGGCACTGAGCGCGATGCGCAGCGTATCGACGCGCTGTCTGGCGAATACCAAGACAACTTCATCTTCCACTACAACATGCCTCCGTTCGCCACGGGCGAAACAGGTCGTGTCGGTACGCCTAAGCGCCGTGAAATTGGTCATGGTCGTTTGGCCAAGCGCGCCTTGATTGCCGTGTTGCCAACCAAAGAAGAGTTTCCGTACACGATGCGCGTGGTCTCTGAGATCACCGAGTCAAACGGTTCTTCTTCAATGGCTTCGGTTTGCGGCGGTTGCCTCTCCATGATGGATGCTGGCGTGCCTTTAAAAGCGCACGTGGCAGGTATCGCCATGGGTTTGATTAAAGACGGCAACAAGTTTGCAGTGCTGACTGATATCTTGGGCGACGAAGATCACCTTGGTGATATGGACTTCAAAGTGGCGGGTACGACCAACGGTATTACTGCGCTCCAGATGGACATCAAAATTCAAGGCATTACCAAAGAAATCATGCAAGTGGCGCTGGCTCAGGCTAAAGAAGCGCGTATGCACATTTTGGGCAAGATGCAAGAAGTGATGGCAGCGCCGAACGCCGAAGTGTCTGACTTTGCGCCGCGTTTGTACACACTCAAAATCAACCCAGAAAAGATTCGTGACGTCATTGGCAAAGGCGGCGCGGTGATTCGTGCACTGTGCGAAGAGACGGGCACGCAAATCAATATCACCGACGAAGGCGTGGTCACAATTGCATCCAACGATACGGCTAAAGCTGAAGAAGCCAAGCGCCGCATCGAAATCATTACGGCAGAAGTGGAAATCGGCAAAGTCTACGAAGGCCCTGTGACCAAGCTGTTTGACTTTGGCGCACTTATCAATTTGATGCCTGGCAAAGACGGCCTCTTGCACATCAGTCAAATTGCGCACGAGCGTGTCGAAAAAGTCAGCGACTACTTGACCGAAGGCCAAATCGTTAAAGTCAAAGTCATGGAGACGGACGAAAAAGGCCGCGTGAAATTATCAATGAAGGTGCTAATGGATCGCCCTGTGCAAGAGCAGCAAGGCGAACAGCAGTAAGCCTCATGCGTGCAGTCGAGATCACAACCTACGGCGCGCCAGAAGTTCTGGTGCTGGGTACACGCCCTGATCCTGCCATGCCCGCCGCAGGCTCGGGTGAGTTACTCATTCGCGTGACAGCATCAGGCATCAATCGTCCTGATGTCTTGCAGCGCATGGGACACTATCCCGTGCCTGCGGGTGCATCCGATATTCCTGGCCTAGAGGTAGCAGGAACGATTGTGGGTGGTGATGAGAAAGCCATGCAGGATGCGGGTTTCAAGATCGGTGATCGTGTGTGCGCTCTGGTTGCAGGTGGTGGGTACGCTGAGCTTTGTGCTGCTCCAGTCGGACAGTGTTTGCCCGTGCCTGAAGGCTTGACCGACATTGAAGCAGCATCGCTGCCCGAAACTTTCTTCACTGTTTTTAGCAACGTGATGGATCGTGGTCGTTTGCAAAAAGGCGAGACACTGCTCATCCAAGGCGGGACTAGCGGCATTGGCGTGACAGCGATTCAGCTGGGTAAGGCTTTTGGCGCAACTGTCATAGCAACGGCTGGTTCAGATGACAAGTGCAAAGCCTGTTTAGAGCTTGGTGCTGACTACGCAATCAATTACAAAACACAAGACTTCGCTCTAGAGGTCAAAACCATTACAGGCGGCAAAGGTGTCGATGTGGTGCTGGACATGGTCGCAGGCGACTACGTCAAGCGCGAAGTGGAATGCTTGGCGGAAGATGGCCGTATCGTCATCATTGCCATCCAAGGTGGCACAAAATCGGAAGCCAATGCAGGTTTAATTTTGCGTAAACGTTTGACGATTACGGGCTCTACACTGCGTCCGCGCTCAGTGGCGTTTAAGGCGGATATTGCCGCATCGCTTAAAACACGCGCGTGGCCGCTATTGGCAAACAAAACCATCAAACCCGTGCTGTTCAAAACATTCCCCGCCGCGCAAGCGGTTGAAGCTCACAAGCTGATGGAGTCGAATCAGCACATTGGCAAAATCGTTTTGACTTGGTAAACATCATGCGTACAAAACTCATTGCTGGCAATTGGAAGATGAATGGCTCGTTAGCGGATAACGAGCTGCTCTGCAAAGCAATACAGGCGGGGCTTGCAGGCCCTGCTGCTTCGCAGGTCACAGCTATTGCAGTCTGCGCACCATCGATCTATCTGAACCAATTGCAAGGCTTGCTGGCAGGCTCAAGCATTACGCTTGGCAGCCAAGATATCTCCGCACATGACAAAGGCGCGTTCACGGGTGAAATCGCCGCAAGCATGCTCAAAGAATTTGGCGTAAGGTACGCCATCGTGGGACACTCCGAGCGTCGCCAATATCACTTTGAGACAGATGCTGTCGTCGCCTTGAAAGCAAAAGCCGCTTTGGCTACTGGCATCACGCCCATTGTGTGCGTGGGTGAATCTTTAGCTGAGCGTGAATCAGGAAAAACCGAAGAAGTGGTGAAACGCCAATTGGCCGCAGTCATCCATGAAAACGGCCATTGCATCAGCGAAATCGTGGTGGCTTATGAGCCAGTTTGGGCCATTGGCACGGGTAAGACAGCCACGCCTGAGATGGCGCAAGCCGTACATGCCGTCTTGCGGGCACAACTGCACGCGGCTAGCCCCGTGGCGGCCGAGCGCGTTCAAATTTTGTACGGTGGCAGCATGAATGCAGCTAACGCAGCATCCCTTTTAGCGCAACCCGACATTGATGGCGGCCTCATTGGTGGCGCGGCACTCAAAGCAGCTGATTTTTTAAGCATCATTGCGGCAGCAAGATAAATCTTCATACTCAATTCACATCAAAATCAATCTATTCAGGAAAATAAAAATGGACTCACTTTTAAATATCGTTCTCGCCGTTCAAATGCTAGTGGCCGTCGTCATGATTGGACTCATCCTCATTCAACAAGGTAAAGGCGCTGACATGGGTGCCGCCTTTGGCTCGGGTTCATCAGGCTCACTGTTTGGTGCATCGGGCGGCGCCAACTTTATGTCACGCACCACCGGTATTTTGGCCGCCGTATTTTTTGTCTGTACGCTCATTCTTGCGTACTTTGGCAACCTCAAGCCTGCACCAACGGGCAGCGTACTTGAGAGCGCTGTGCCAACTTCAACCGTTCCTACTTCGGCTGTGCCTACCCCAGCCGCTTCAACAGCCGCAGGTTCAGCGCAAATCCCTACGAAATAAGTCACCCACTCATAGCGGGTTTACCCTTTTTCAGGTTAAACTCGTCAGCTGTCCGAATCACGCAATCCTCTAGTGATTTGAATACGTAGTTTTTAGTGCCGTCGTGGTGAAATTGGTAGACACGCTATCTTGAGGGGGTAGTGGCGAAAGCTGTGCGAGTTCGAGTCTCGCCGACGGCACCATCACAAAAATAACAGCAGAAGCGCCATGCAACTCGACCAATATCTTCCCGTTTTATTGTTCATCATCGTAGGCGTTGCAGTTGGCGTTGTTCCCCAAGTCCTCGGCTACATCCTAGGCCCCAATCGCCCTGACGCGGCAAAAAATTCTGCTTTTGAATGCGGCTTCGAAGCTTTCGAAGATGCTCGCATGAAATTCGATGTGCGCTATTACTTGGTTGCCATCTTGTTTATCCTTTTTGACTTAGAGATTGCGTTCCTATTTCCTTGGGCTGCAGCGCTCAAGGAGTTGGGTTTAATTGGTTTTTTTGAAGTGTTGACGTTCTTGACTATCGTGGTTGTAGGTTTTGCCTACATGTGGAAAAAAGGCGCGTTAGATTGGGAATAAGGAATAAAAATGATTGAAGGCGTTTTTAAAGAAGGCTTTGCCACGACGAGTTACGACTCGATTGTGAACTGGGCTAAAACTGGCTCGATGTGGCCGATGACGTTTGGCCTCGCTTGCTGCGCGGTCGAGATGATCCATGCCGGCTGCGCGCGGTACGACTTAGACCGCTTTGGCGTTGTGTTTCGCCCGAGTCCACGTCAGTCGGACGTGATGATTGTGGCGGGTACGCTGTGCAACAAGATGGCGCCTGCCTTACGTAAGGTTTATGACCAAATGTCCGAGCCGCGCTGGGTGATTTCGATGGGCTCTTGCGCCAATGGCGGTGGCTACTACCACTACAGCTATTCAGTCGTGCGCGGTTGCGATCGTATCGTGCCAGTCGATGTGTATGTACCAGGCTGCCCACCAACCGCAGAGGCGCTCTTGTACGGCATCATTCAGTTGCAACAAAAAGTGCGCCGCACCCACACGATTGCGAGGGCTTAAACAATGTCTCTTGCAAAATTAGAAGCACTCAAATTGCATTTAGAGGGCGTACTTGGCGACAAGGCCCAAAGCGTTACGCTAGATGGCTTTGGTGCGGACAGGGGCGAGTTGAACATCACCGTTTTGCCGCAAAATTATCTTGCCGTGGCGCAAACACTCAAAGACGATGCGCTCTGCCAATTCGAGCAATTGATTGACGTGTGCGGCGTTGATTACTCGGATTACAAAGAAGGCACTTATGAGGGTAGCCGTTACTGTGTGGTCTCGCATCTGCTATCCATCAGCCTCAATCAACGCGTGCGTTTAAAAGTATTTGCCGCTGACGACGACATGCCTATCGTTCCATCGCTCAGCGGCATTTGGTCAAGCGCCAATTGGTTTGAGCGCGAGGCTTTCGATTTATTTGGAGTCGTGTTTGATGGCCATAACGATTTACGCCGCATTCTGACCGACTACGGCTTTATTGGTCATCCGTTCCGCAAAGATTTTCCAACCAGTGGTCACGTAGAAATGCGCTATGACGAAGCGGCCAAGCGTGTGGTCTATCAGCCCGTGTCGATTGAGCCACGTGAGATTACGCCGCGCATTATTCGTGAACCAAGCTATGGAGGTATTTCCCGTGGCTGAAATTAAAAACTACACCCTCAATTTTGGCCCTCAGCATCCTGCTGCACACGGCGTGTTGCGCTTAGTGTTGGAATTAGACGGCGAAGTGATTCAACGCGCCGATCCGCATATTGGCTTACTCCACCGCGCAACCGAAAAGTTGGCCGAGAGCAAAACCTATATGCAGTCCCTGCCCTATATGGACCGACTCGATTACGTCTCCATGATGTGCAATGAGCACGCGTACTGCTTGGCTATCGAAAAGATGATGGGCATAGAGGTGCCCGAGCGCGCCCAGTACATCCGCGTGATGTTTGCCGAAATCACCCGTGTGCTCAATCACCTCTTGTGGGTCGGTTGCCACGGACTCGACTGCGGCGCAATGGCCATCATGCTCTATGCTTTCCGCGAGCGCGAAGATTTGTTTGACATCTACGAAGCGGTCTCAGGCGCACGTATGCATGCGGCCTACTTCCGTCCAGGCGGTGTGTACCGCGACTTGCCAGACCAAATGCCGCAGTACAAAGTCAGCAAAATCAAGAATGCAAAAGCACTCGCCAAGCTGAACGAAAACCGCCAAGGCTCGGTGTTAGATTTCATTGAAGACTTCACCAATCGCTTCCCTAAGTGTTTGGACGAATACCACACGCTGCTCACCGACAACCGCATCTGGAAGCAGCGTACTGTGGGCATCGGTGTGGTTACGCCAGAACGCGCACTCAATATGGGCTTTACGGGCGCGATGCTGCGTGGCTCAGGCGTGGCGTGGGATTTGCGTAAGAAACAACCGTATGACGTGTACGCCAAGATGGATTTTGATATTCCCGTCGGCAAAACAGGCGACAGCTACGACCGTTACCTCGTTCGCATGGAAGAGATGGCGCAATCGAACCGCATCATCCAGCAGTGCGTCGCTTGGCTCAAAGCAAACCCTGGCCCTGTGATTACCGACAACCACAAAGTCGCCGCGCCAGACCGCGAGTCCATGAAATCGAACATGGAGGAACTCATCCATCACTTCAAACTCTTCACCGAGGGTTTCTGCGTCCCCGAAGGCGAAGCCTACGTGGGCACTGAGCACCCGAAAGGCGAATTCGGTATTTACATGGTGAGCGACGGTGCCAACAAACCATATCGCTTGAAGATCCGTGCGCCAGGCTTTGCCCACCTTGCTGGCCTTGACGAAATGGCCAAAGGCCACATGATTGCCGATGCCGTTGCGATTATTGGCACGATGGACATTGTGTTTGGTGAGATTGATAGGTAATTATTGATGAGCATCTTTTCTGAATCTACCCTCTCCCGCTTCGCTAAAGAAGTCGCCAAATACCCCGCTGACCAAAAGCAATCAGCTGTGATGGCTTGCTTGGCAATTGCCCAACAAGAACTTGGTTTTGTATCACCTGAATCCGAAGCTGCCATTGGCGCGTATCTTGGCATGCCAACGATTGCCGTGCATGAAGTCACGACTTTCTACAACATGTACAACCAAGCGCCTGTGGGCAAGTTCAAGCTGAACGTGTGTACCAATTTGCCTTGCCAATTGGGTGCGCATGGTGGCGGACAAAAAGCACTAGACCACGTTTGCAAGCGTCTTGGCGTAGAGCCTTACGGTACAACGACTGACGGCGTATTCACCGTGCAGCCTAGCGAGTGCTTGGGTGCGTGCGCGGATGCGCCTGTGCTGCTCGTCAATGATCGCGATATGTGTAGCTTGATGACCAACGCCAAGCTCGATGCACTCTTGGGCGGTTTGAAAATTGAGGCTGCGAAATGAGCATGATGAATACTAGCCCGAGCGCACAAAATTTCCTCTCGCAATTTGCTGCAACTGGCAACGAGACCTCTTTCCACGGTCGCCATATCAACCCGCAAATCATGGCGGGATTAGATGGTAAAAATTGGTCACTCAAAGACTACGAAGCGCGCGGTGGCTATGCGGCTTTGAAGAAAATTCTGGGCAAAGATGGTTCTGGCTCGGAACCCCTCACTCAAGACCAAGTCATTGCTACGTTAAAAGAATCTGCCTTGCGCGGACGCGGTGGAGCGGGCTTCCCGACGGGTCTCAAGTGGAGCTTTATGCCCAAGACCTTTCCAGGTCAAAAGTACATTGTTTGCAATTCGGATGAAGGCGAGCCTGGCACGTGCAAAGACCGCGACATCTTGCAATACAACCCCCACATCGTGATTGAGGGCATGATCATTGCGGGCTTTTCGATTGGCGCATCGGTCGGTTACAACTACATCCACGGCGAAATTTTTGCGACCTATGACCGCTTTGAAGCAGCGCTAGAAGAAGCACGCACAGCGGGTTATTTGGGCGAGAACATTTGCGGCGCAGGATTCAATTTCCAGCTCCATGCTTTCCACGGTTTTGGTGCTTATATCTGCGGCGAAGAAACAGCACTACTTGAATCGTTAGAGGGCAAAAAAGGGCAACCCCGTTTTAAACCGCCCTTCCCAGCCAGTTTTGGCCTGTACGGCAAGCCCACCACCATTAACAACACAGAGACGTTCGCAGCAGTGCCTTGGATTATTCGCAATGGCGGACAAGCGTATTTGGAATGCGGCAAGCCCAATAACGGTGGCACCAAGATCTTCTCGATCAGTGGCGACGTAGCGCGTCCTGGCAATTACGAAATTCCACTTGGCACGCCGTTTGCAAAACTACTAGAACTTGCTGGTGGCATTCGCGATGCTGACAAGGGCCGCACTTTGAAAGCCGTGATCCCAGGTGGCTCGTCCATGCCTGTGTTACCTGCCGACATCATGATGGCAACGGACATGGACTATGACAGCATCGCCAAAGCAGGCTCGATGCTGGGCTCTGGGGCTGTCATTGTGATGGACGACACACGCTGCATGGTCAAGTCCATGCTACGTCTCTCGTACTTTTATATGCACGAAAGCTGCGGTCAATGCACACCGTGCCGTGAAGGCACAGGCTGGTTGTGGCGCGTCATTAACCGTATTGAACACGGCGAAGGCAAACCTGAAGATTTAGATTTACTGAATTCCGTTGCTGACAACATCCAAGGCCGCACCATCTGTGCGCTTGGCGATGCAGCTGCGATGCCGATGCGCGCTTTCATTAAACATTTCCGCTCGGAGTTCGAGCACCACATCACGCACAAGACTTGTCTTGTGCCGCAAAACGATTGAGATCTGAACCATGAGCATGATTGAATTCGAACTCGACGGGAAAAAAGTAGAAGCGCCAGCAGGCAGCATGGTGATTGCTGCTGCGGCAGACGCGGGCACTTTCATTCCGCATTTTTGCTATCACAAAAAACTAACCGTCGCTGCAAATTGCCGCATGTGTTTGGTGGATATCGAAAAAATGCCCAAGCCCATGCCTGCGTGTGCCACGGCCATTGCACCGGGCATGATTGTTCGCACCAAGAGCGACAAAGCGATTAAAGCCCAGCAATCGGTGATGGAGTTTTTGCTGATTAACCACCCGCTGGACTGCCCTATTTGCGACCAAGGCGGCGAGTGCCAGTTGCAAGATTTAGCGGTCGGTTACGGCGGCTCTTCTTCACGCTACGAAGAAGAAAAGCGCGTGGTGGCCAACAAAGACGTTGGTCCGCTGATTTCAATGGAAGAAATGTCGCGTTGCATCCACTGCACACGCTGCGTCCGCTTTGGCCAAGAAGTGGCGGGTGTGATGGAACTAGGCATGATTCACCGGGGTGAGCATTCTGAAATCACCACGATGGTCAAAGACAACGGTAGCGAAGCGATTGACTCTGAGTTGTCTGGCAACATGATTGACATTTGCCCGGTGGGCGCACTCACCAGCAAGCCTTTCCGTTATTCAGCTCGCACGTGGGAACTGTCGCGTCGCAAGTCGATCAGTCCGCACGATTCCACTGGTGCGAACTTGATCGTACAAGTCAAAAATAATAAAGTGATGCGCGTCGTGCCGCTGGAGAACGAAGCGGTCAACGAATGCTGGATTGCTGACCGCGACCGTTATAGCTACGAAGCTTTGAATGGCACCGATCGTTTGACCACGCCCATGATTAAACAAGGTGGCGAGTGGAAGGATGTCGATTGGCAAACCGCGCTGGAGTATGTGGCGAACGGTATCAAACAAATCAAAACCGATCACGGTGCGTCATCAATTGGTACGCTAGCAAGCCCACATTCAACCGTTGAAGAACTATTTCTAGCTTCGCAGCTCATGCGCGGCATTGGCTCGGACAATATTGACTATCGCCTACGCACAGCTGATTTTGGCAACACATCGGCTGCGAACGTGCGCTGGCTTGGCACTTCAATTGCATCGTTATCCAGCATGCAGCACGTGTTGGTTGTTGGCTCAAATCTGCGCAAAGACCATCCACTGTTTGCACAGCGTATTCGCCAAGCGGTGCGTAAAGGTGCGCAAGTCTCGCAAATCAATGAAGTGAGCCGCGATTGGGCAATGAATATAGCTAACAGCATCATCGCTCCCGCATCGGATTGGGCGGCAAGCCTTATGGAGGCTAAGCTAAAGCAGTGGCTGGGCGCACCTGATGTTGCAGCTGGTAAAAAGATTATTTTGCTTGGCAATGCAGCCGCGCATCACGCAAACGCGTCAACACTGCTGGCTTTGGCGCAGCAACTGGCCGCAGCAACTGGTGCAGTCGTTGGCTATCTCACCGAAGCGGCTAATACCGTTGGTGCGCAAATGGTGGGAGCGCTCCCTCAAAAAGATGGCCTACAAGCCGCGCAGATGTTGGCCTCCGAGGGCAATGGCCTGAAAGCCGCGCTACTATTGGCCTGCGAGCCTGCTTTTGATAGCGCTGCTGGGCAGGCTGGTGTTGTGGCACTCTCCAAAATGCAAATGGTTGTCTCCATGAGTGCGTTCAAAACCAATATGGACTGTGCGGATGTGCTCTTGCCTATCGCACCGTTCACTGAGACATCAGGCACTTTTGTCAACGCCGAAGGTCGCGCGCAAAGTTTCCATGCAGTGGTCAAGCCCCTAGGCGAAACGCGTCCCGCTTGGAAAGTACTACGCGTACTGGGCAATATGCTTGGAGTGATTGGTTTCAATTTTGATTCGTCTCAAGAAGTTTTAGCGGCTGCTAACTTGGATACATCCAAGCTAAACAACGCAACAACGGCATCCACAACTGCCTCGCAAGCCATAGCCAGTATGCCTTGCACGGCATCCATTTATCAATTGGACGGCTTGGTGCGCCGAGCACCATCGCTGCAATTGACAAATGATGCACGCAACTCAAGCAACTCAGATCTGGAGATCGCAGCATGATTGACGCTCTCTTTAACCTCGGCTTGAACTTGTTTGCTGGCTCGTTTTGGGCAACGATTGCTTGGCCAACCATTTGGGCACTCATCAAAATTGTTTGTGTGCTCGTGCCACTGCTCTTGTCGGTTGCCTACCTCACGCTATGGGAGCGCAAGGCCATTGGCTGGATGCAAATTCGCATTGGCCCCAACCGCGTGGGCCCACTCGGACTCTTGCAACCCATTGCCGATGCCCTAAAGCTGCTCACCAAAGAAATCATCGTGCCAGCGGCTGCCAACAAAGCGCTCTTTTTGCTCGGCCCCATCATGACAATCATGCCTGCATTGGCTGCATGGGTCGTCATTCCTTTCGGCCCCGAGGTCGCACTCGCCAATATCAACGCAGGTCTCTTGTTCCTCATGGCGATTACGTCATTAGAGGTTTACGGCGTCATCATTGCAGGCTGGGCTTCTAACTCCAAATATGCGTTTCTCGGCGCACTACGCGCATCGGCGCAAATGGTGAGTTACGAAATTGCGATGGGATTTTGCTTTGTGATCGTGCTGATGGTCTCTGCGTCGCTCAATATGACTGACATCGTGACAGGGCAAGCCAAAGGGCAATTTGCCGCGATGGGACTCAATTTCCTCTCTTGGAACTGGTTGCCACTGCTGCCCGTGTTTGTGGTCTACGTTATCTCTGGTTTGGCTGAAACCAATCGTCATCCGTTTGACGTGGTGGAAGGTGAATCCGAAATCGTGGCAGGTCACATGGTCGAGTACTCGGGCATGTCGTTTGCCATGTTTTTCTTGGCCGAATATGCCAATATGTGGCTGGTGTCCGTCACGACCGCTATCATGTTCTTGGGTGGCTGGATTGCGCCCGTGGAAGCGCTTTCATTTATCCCTGGCTGGATCTGGCTCGGGCTCAAGACCTTCTGCGTGGTGACCCTATTCCTATGGGTTCGTGCCACTTTCCCACGTTTCCGTTATGACCAAATCATGCGTTTGGGCTGGAAGATTTTTATCCCCGTCACGCTGGTGTGGCTGGTCGTGGTGGGCGGTTGGATGCAGACTTCTTGGAACATTTGGCAATAAGCGCAGGACGAATGACATGACCAATTTTTCCATCAAAGATTTTCTAAACAGCTTCATGCTGACTGAGCTGCTCAAAGGCATGCTGCTCACCGGCAAGCATGCCTTCCGCCGCAAAATTACGGTGCAGTTTCCCGAAGAAAAAACACCGATGAGTCCGCGCTTCCGCGGCCTACATGCCCTGCGCCGCTATGAAAACGGCGAAGAGCGTTGCATCGCCTGCAAGCTGTGCGAAGCAGTTTGCCCTGCGATGGCGATCACCATTGAATCCGAAGTGCGCGATGACGGCTCGCGCCGCACGTCCCGATACGACATCGACTTAACCAAATGCATCTTCTGCGGCTTCTGCGAAGAGTCTTGTCCAGTGGACTCCATTGTTGAAACACACATCTTGGAATATCACGGTGAAAAGCGTGGTGATTTGTATTTCACCAAAGACATGCTGCTTGCAGTGGGCGATCGCTATGAGAGCGAAATTGCTGCCAACAAAGCGCAAGACGCTAAGTACCGTTAAGACCAGTTAGGACTAGATACATATGGACATCAAAACTGGATTTTTTTACTTCTTCTCAAGCGTACTGCTGTTCGCGTCATTTCGCGTCATCACAGCTAAGAACCCCGTACATGCTGCGCTATTTTTAGTGCTGGCATTTTTTCAAGCCTCCGCGATTTGGATGCTGCTCAAAGCTGAGTTTTTAGCTATCGCTTTAGTGCTGGTCTATGTTGGCGCAGTGATGGTGCTGTTCCTTTTCGTTGTGATGATGTTAGACATCAATATGGACAAAGTTCGCGACGGCTTTTGGCAGCATTTCCCATTAGCTGCGACTATTGGCGTGGTGATTGCACTTGAGATGATTTCCGTCATCATGGGCAACATCCACAAAAACGAAGCGACGCCTATGGTGAATTCGGCAGTGCAAGCAGCGGGGCAGCTATCTAATACCAAAGAGTTGGGCAAGTTGCTCTACACACAATATCTCTATCCCGTGCAAATTGCCGCAGTCATTTTGCTGGTTGCTATTGTTGCCGCTATTGCCCTCACGCTGCGTGGACGTAAGGATAGCAAGCATGTCTCGCCGCACGATCAAATTAAAGTGAAAGCCCGTGACCGCATGGAAATTATCAAGATGGAGGCCAGCGTATGACGGTCACTCTCAGTCACTACTTATCGCTAGGTGCGCTTTTGTTTGCCATGTCCATCGTGGGCATTTTTTTGAATCGCCGTAACCTCATCGTGCTCTTGATGGCGATTGAGTTGATGCTGCTTGCCGTCAACATGAACTTCGTCGCTTTCTCCCATTATTTGGGCGACATGCATGGTCAAATTTTTGTCTTCTTCATCTTGACGGTCGCGGCGGCCGAATCCGCGATTGGTCTGGCGATTTTGGTGCTCTTGTTCCGTAACAAGAACAGCATCAGCGTAGAAGAACTGAACGAGTTGAAGGGTTAATTAGCAATGAGTCAAACACTTTCAACATCCACACTGCTCACTATCGCATTTGCGCCTTTAGTTGGCGCCATTCTCACAGGCGTGTGGGGAACAAAACTAGGTGGCAATTGGATTGGCAAGCGCCTCTCGCATGTCATTACAGTTCTAGGCGTCTTGCTGTCTTTTGTTCTCTCCGCCATGGTGCTCAAGCAAGTGGTGGACGGCGCACGCTTTAACGCGACCATTTACGAGTGGATGGTGGTCGGCAATCTCAAGATGGAAGTCGGCTTTTTAGTCGATGGACTCACCGCCATGATGATGTGCGTGGTCACCTTTGTGTCGCTGATGGTTCACATTTACACCATTGGTTATATGGAAGAGGACGAAGGCTACAACCGTTTCTTTGCCTACATTTCCCTCTTTACTTTCGCCATGTTGATGCTGGTGATGAGCAACAACATGCTTCAGCTCTTTTTTGGTTGGGAAGCGGTAGGCTTGGTCTCGTATTTACTCATCGGTTTTTGGTTTAACAAGCCGACCGCCATTTTTGCGAACATGAAAGCTTTTTTGGTCAACCGTGTGGGCGACTTTGGTTTCATTCTTGGTATTGGTCTGATCGTCGCATTTACGGGCACGCTCAACTACACCGAAGTGTTTGGCAAAGCAGGTGAACTAGCGAAATTGACATTACCAGGCACTGATTGGATGCTGGTCACGGTTGTGTGTATTTGTCTCTTTATCGGCGCAATGGGCAAATCGGCGCAGTTCCCGCTGCACGTGTGGTTGCCTGATTCGATGGAAGGTCCTACGCCTATCTCGGCCTTGATTCACGCAGCGACCATGGTGACGGCGGGCATCTTTATGGTGGCACGTATGTCACCCTTGTTTGAGCTGTCCGACACAGCGCTCTCGTTCATCATGGTGATTGGCTCCATCACAGCGCTGTTCATGGGCTTTTTGGGCATCATCCAAAACGACATTAAACGCGTGGTGGCTTATTCCACACTTTCGCAACTCGGCTACATGACGGTGGCGCTGGGCGCATCGGCGTACTCGGTCGCGGTGTTTCATTTGATGACACACGCCTTCTTCAAGGCCTTGTTGTTCCTTGGTGCAGGCTCGGTCATCATGGGCTGCCATCACAACCAAGACATTCGCTGGATGGGCGGCTTGCGAAAATACATGCCGATCACGTGGATCACGTCTTTGCTCGGTTCACTGGCTTTGATTGGCACGCCATTCTTTGCGGGTTTTTACTCAAAAGATTCCATCATTGAAGTCGTGCATTTTTCTACTTTGTGGGGACATGGTTTTGCCAACTTCGCAGTGCTAGCTGGCGTGTTTGTCACGGCCTTCTATTCCTTCCGCATGTACTTCTTGGTCTTCCACGGCAAAGAGCGCTATGACCAAAATCCAGATGCGCATCACGACGATGCTCATGGGCATGACGATCATGGCCACAGTGACAAGCCGCACGAGAGCCCATGGGTTGTGACCGCACCGCTAGTGCTGCTCGCCATTCCATCCGTGGTGATTGGCTTCCTCGCCATCTCCCCCATGCTGTTTGGCGACTTCTTTAAAGACGCAATTCTTGTCAATGAAGCGGCACATCCTGCCATGGCAAAACTGGCTGAAGAGTTCCACGGTGCCACGCAAATGGCATTGCACTCTGTGACAACTTTGCCGCTGTGGCTCGCCTTTGCTGGCGTGGCTTTGGCGTACTACATGTACATCGTCAATACGACTTTGCCCGCGAAGATTCATGCGCGCGTGCAACCCATCTACAAACTGCTGGAGAACAAGTACTACTTCGATTGGTTTAACGAAAACGTACTGGCTCGTGGTGCACGCATGCTAGGCACAGGTCTTTGGAAGCAAGGCGATCAAAAAATCATCGATGGTGGCTTGGTCAACGGGTCGTGGAAGTTGGTTGGTCTCTTCTCCGCTATGACACGCCGCCTGCAATCGGGCTATCTTTATCACTATGCACTGTCCATGATCTTGGGCATCTTTGTGCTGATGACTTATTTTGTGTGGATGGCTAAATAATGAATACCACTCCTCTGCTCTCACTCGCCATTTGGATTCCTATCGCATTTGGTGTTTTGCTATTGGCATTTGGCCGTGACGATCAAGCCAAAGCGGTTCGTTGGATCGCTTTAATCGGTGCACTCATTGGCCTATTAGTGACCTTGCCCATTTACGATGGCTTCAAACTCGGCACTTCGGCCATGCAATTCGTCGAAAAGACATCTTGGATTGCTCGCTTCAATGTCAACTACCACCTTGGCATCGACGGTATCTCATTTTGGTTTGTACCGCTTACAGCCTTCATTACCGTGATTGTGGTGATCGCTAGCTGGGAGTCCATCACCCTACGCGTCAATCAGTACATGGCGGCTTTCTTGATTTTGTCGGGACTCATGATTGGTGTGTTCTGTGCGTTGGATGGCATGCTGTTTTATGTCTTTTTCGAAGCCACCTTGATTCCAATGTACCTCATCATTGGTGTGTGGGGAGGACAAAACAAAATTTATGCCGCGTTTAAGTTTTTTCTCTACACGCTGCTGGGCTCCCTGCTCACCTTGATTGCGCTGATTTATCTCTACAACGCTGCTGGCAATAGTTTTGACATCTTGACATGGCACAAGCTGCCATTGACGCTCAAAGAGCAAACACTCATCTTCTTTGCGTTCTTCTCGGCTTTTGCGGTCAAAGTGCCCATGTGGCCTGTTCACACTTGGTTGCCCGACGTTCACGTGGAAGCGCCGACAGGCGGCTCGGCCGTGCTGGCTGCCATCATGCTGAAGCTTGGCGCATACGGCTTCCTTAGATTCTCGATGCCGATTGCACCTGATGCCGCGCACGAGTGGGCTTGGCTCATCGTCACACTTTCACTCATCGCTGTGATCTACGTGGGCTTAGTGGCTATGGTGCAGCAAGACATGAAAAAATTGGTGGCGTATTCATCGGTGGCGCACATGGGTTTTGTCACGCTTGGCTTCTTTATCTTTAACGATCTCGGCATGGCAGGTGGTTTGGTTCAAATGATTGCGCATGGCTTTGTATCGGGCGCGATGTTCCTTGGCATCGGCGTTCTTTACGACCGTATGCATTCGCGCCAAATTGCTGACTACGGCGGTGTGATTCACTCTATGCCCAAGTTCACGGCATTTGCGCTTTTGTTTGCCATGGCCAATTGTGGACTGCCCGCAACAGCAGGCTTTGTCGGCGAGTGGATGGTGATTCTCGCTGCCGTTAAAGCTAACTTCTGGATTGGCATGGCTGCAGCAACGGCACTCATTTTTGGTGCTGCCTATACGCTGTGGATGTTCAAGCGCGTGTACCTTGGGCCTGTTGGCAACGATCATGTCAAAGAGCTTGCGGACATCAACTCGCGTGAGTTCTTTGTGATGAGCTTACTTGCAGCTGCCGTGCTTTACATGGGCGTATATCCGCTGCCATTTACGCAGATCATGGACACATCGGTCACCGATTTGCTAGCGCACATCGCCACCACTAAACTGAAATAAACCTGATACGCGAGTACCGAACATGATTGATAAATTCAGTTGGATTGCAGTCTCACCCGAGATTATTTTGTTAGTCGCTATTTGCGTGATTGCAATGGTGGACTTGGGTGTGAAATCTGCCAGTCGCACCACCACCTATGTGCTAAGCCTTGCTACGCTTGGCCTGCTGGCCATTTCTCTGGTGCACGCTGCTGGCGCTGGCACGCTGTATGGCTTTGACCGCATGGTTGTCAGCGACCCCATGG
>JANXRP010000105.1 GCA_025352965.1 Comamonadaceae bacterium | reverse complement strand
CCATGGACTTGGTTAAACCATGACATCATGCTGGCCGTTCACGATGAGCAACTTGATGAACACGGTGGACTATCTGGCATACGGGACATCGGTTTGTTTGAATCGGCCATGGAGCGTCCAAAAAATTTAGACGCTTACGGTACACCCGATGCGGCAGATTTAGCTGCCAGTTACGCTTGCGGCCTGGCTAAAAATCATCCCTTTAATGATGGCAACAAACGCACGGCTTACGTGGCGATGGAATTGTTTTTAGTGCTGAATGGCTATCAGCTCACATCCAGCGATGTTGATAGCGTGCTTACCATGCTACAGGTTGCGTCGGGTGATATTGGGGAAGAAGCCCTCGCAACATGGATTCGCAAAAATATCAAAAGGATTTGACATGGCCATTTATCAATTAGACAACTTAGTTCCACAAGTTCACGAAACCGCTTACGTTGCCACAAGCGCCGAAGTCATTGGCGATGTGCATTTAGCGGAAGGTTCATCCGTATGGTCTGGCGTCGTGATTCGCGGCGACTCGGACACCATCCGCGTGGGCAAGGGCAGCAACGTGCAAGACCTCGCTATGCTCCACGCCGACGAAGGCGTGCCGCTGACCATTGGCGAGAACGTGACGATTGGCCACCAAGTCATGTTGCACGGTTGCACCATCGGTGACGGCTCACTCATTGGCATTCAAGCCGTGGTTTTGAACAACGCCAAAATTGGTAAAAACTGCTTGGTGGGTGCTGGGTCGGTCGTGACCGAAGGCAAAGAGTTCCCAGATGGCTCGCTCATTGTTGGCTCTCCAGCCCGCGTGGTGCGCACGATGACGGATGAGCAAATCGCCAAACTGCATGGCGCTGCCAAGCACTACCAAACGAATGGCCCGCGCTTTGCCAAAGGCCTTAAAAAATTACGCGATTGAAAGCTCAAAGACTAACCAGCATGTCAGAACTACATAAATTTATCTTTGAAGGCCTACCCGTTCGTGGCGCGATCGTTCGCCTCACCGATTCGTGGCAAGAAATCATCCGTCGCCGCGATGATTATCCAGCGCTCGTTCAACATTTACTAGGCGAAATGACGGCTGCGGCCGTGCTGATGCAAAGCAATATCAAGTTCAATGGCTCGCTGATTTTGCAAGTCATGGGCGGTGAAAAAAAGGACATGAGTCCCATCAAGCTGGCAGTTGTTGAGGTCAAATCCGATCTCACGTTTCGCACCACCGCCAAAGTCGTGCACGCAGTGTCTGGCAACGAGTCGTTTAGCCAGCTCATCAATGCAGGCAACCAAGCCCGCTGCGCCATTACGCTCGATCCCGAGGTGAAATTTCAAGGTCAACAGCCCTATCAAAGCATCGTACCGCTCTATGACGACCACGGCGAGCCGCTAGAGTCGTTTGCGTCGGTTTTAGAGCACTACATGCTGCAATCGGAACAGCTGGACACCAAGCTGGTATTGGCCTCTAACGAATCAATGGCAGTAGGGATTTTGATTCAGCGTATGCCGATCAAGGGCGAGAACAACCTAGCTGGCGCATTCACGAGTACCGAGAACGAAGACGCGATTGGTAAAAACGAAGACTTCAATCGCATCGCAACTTTGACGGCTTCAATCAAGCGCGACGAGCTACTCACGTTATCCATTGACGACATCTTGCATCGCTTGTTTTGGCAGGAACCGATTGCGCGCTACGAGCCTGCTAACCCAGCCCCCAGATTTCAATGCACTTGCTCTAGAGAGCGCGTCGCCAATACCATCCGAAGCCTAGGCCAGTCTGAGACCGAGCGCATGATTGAAGAAACGGACGGCATTCAAGTCAATTGCGATTTTTGCGGTCAATCGTATAGTTTTGATGTGATTGATGCTGCGATGTTGTTTATGCCAGCCGAGTCGGTAGTGGCGTCGAAAGCTTGAATCGTGTGAGCGCGGCTTCTACCAGCGCGGGCTCACTTGGCATATTGCACAAATATCTCATTGGGCTTGACCATGCCCAGCTCGAATCTTGCGCGGTCTTCGACAAGTGTCATGCCATTTTTTAAATCACGCACATCGGCCAACAACTGCTCATTTTCGATTTTGGCAAGCGCATTTTTTTGCTCTTGCGCTGCCAACTTACGCTCCAACTCTCGCACATGAAACACGCTACCACGTCCCACCCATAACTGCGCTTGGAACACCAAGAGCAGCGCCAGCAGGATGTAGGTAGTGAGTCGGGAAGCCATATGGGATAAGGCCTAGCGCAGTGCCGCTTTAGCGTAAATTATAAAACGCTGCGCGACCAGGATAGCTGGCGATATCGCCAAGATCCTCTTCGATGCGCAGCAGTTGGTTGTATTTCGCCATGCGGTCTGAGCGCGAGAGCGAGCCTGTTTTGATTTGTCCTGCATTGGTGCCCACCGCAATATCCGCAATCGTGGAGTCTTCGGTTTCGCCGCTACGGTGACTAATCACGGCCGTATAGCCTGCACGTTTTGCCATTTCAATCGCTGCAAAGGTTTCGGTGAGCGTGCCAATTTGATTGATCTTGATGAGAATGGAATTGGCAATCTTTTTGTCGATGCCTTCCTTCAAAATCTTAGTGTTGGTCACAAACAAATCGTCACCCACAATTTGCACTTTGCTAGCTAAGCGATCCGTGATGATCTTCCAGCCATCCCAATCGCCTTCAGCCATTGCGTCTTCAATGCTGATGATGGGGTACTTATCCACCCATGCGGCCAGCATGTCCGTCCACTCTTGCGCGGTGAGCGACAAGCCTTCGGCTTTGAGTTCGTATTTACCGTCTTTATAAAACTCGGATGCCGCGCAGTCGAGCCCCAGAACGATGTGCTCGCCTGCCGTGTAGCCCGCGTCCGATATGGCTTGCAAGATGAGTTGAATCGCTGCTTCGTGATTCGCCACGTTTGGCGCAAAGCCGCCTTCATCGCCCACAGCAATGCTCATGCCTTTGTCAGCGATGATTTTTTTGAGTGCATGAAAGACTTCAGCGCCGTAACGAATCGCTTCGCGGAACGACGGAGCACCCACAGGAATAATCATGAACTCTTGCAAATCGAGCGTGTTGTTGGCGTGTGCGCCGCCGTTAATCACATTCATCATCGGCACAGGCATTTGCATCGAGCCCGAACCACCAAAGTAGCGGTACAGCGGCAAGCCTGCTTCTTCGGCTGCGGCGCGAGCCACGGCCATGCTGACCGCCAATGTGGCGTTGGCGCCGAGCCGTGATTTATTTTCTGTGCCGTCAAGGTCAATCAACGTACGATCTAAAAACGCTTGCTCGCTGGCATCCAAGCCCAGCACAGCTTCCGAAATTTCGGTATTGATGTACTCAACCGCACGCAGTACGCCTTTGCCGCCATAGCGCTGCTTGTCGCCATCACGTAGCTCAATCGCTTCGCGCGAACCCGTAGAGGCACCCGACGGCACAGCCGCACGCCCCATCACACCGCTCTCTAAGAGCACGTCGCACTCGACCGTGGGGTTGCCACGGCTATCCAAAATTTCACGTCCGACGATGTCAACAATTGCACTCATGGTTTTCTTCCTTCAAAAATAATCAAGCTTCAAAATGGTTTTCTAAAAATCCGTGCTTTTTAACCACGCGATCCAAATCAACGAGCGACTCTAAAAGCGCTTTCATATGCTTCAAGGGCACGGCGTTCGGGCCATCTGACCACGCCTTTGCAGGATTCGGATGCGTCTCCATAAACAAGCCGCTCACGCCCGCGCCAATACCTGCACGGGCTAGCACAGGTACCATCTGGCGAGCACCGCCCGATACGCTTCCCAAGCCGCCTGGCTTTTGCACAGAGTGTGTCACGTCAAACACCACGGGCGCGCCCGTGTTTCGCATCTCGGCAAGGCTGGTCATATCGGCTACCAAATTGTTGTAGCCAAAACTCACGCCGCGCTCGCAGGCTAAAAAGTTATCCGTTGGCAAGCCCTTATCTGATGCGGCTTGCCGAGCTTTATCGATCACGTTTTTCATATCCCAAGGCGCAAGGAATTGCCCTTTCTTGATGTTGACGGGTTTGCCCGACTGCGCCACGGCACGAATGAAATCGGTTTGACGGCACAAGAAGGCAGGCGTTTGCAGCACATCGACAACACTGGCTACTTCGGCAATGTGTTCCACCTCATGCACATCGGTCAACACGGGCAAGCCTGTTTGCTTGCGCACTTGGGCAAGAATTTTTAAGCCAGCATCAATCCCTACGCCGCGCTTGGTATTGCCCGAAGAGCGATTCGCTTTATCAAACGAGCCTTTGTAAATCAGCCCAATGCCAAGACTGCTAGTGATCTCCTTGAGCTGCCCCGCCACGTCAATTGACATCTCCAGTCCTTCAATCGAGCATGTGCCTGCGATTAAAAAGAAGGGCTTATCTAAGCCGATGTCGAAGCCGCAAAGTTTCATTTTTTATGTTCCAGCGCCGCAGCAATATAAGCATTGAACAAGGGATGCCCATCCCACGGCGTCGATTTAAATTCGGGGTGAAACTGCACGCCAATAAACCAAGGATGGACTGACTTTGGTAGCTCGACAATTTCAGTGAGTTGCTCGCGCTGTGTCAGTGCAGAAATGACTAAGCCCGCCGCACGAAGCTGATCCAAATAATTGACGTTTGCCTCGTAACGATGACGATGACGCTCGGTCACCACGTCACCATAAATGCTGTACGCGAGTGTGTTCTTGCTCACATCCGAGCTTTGGCTACCTAAGCGCATCGTGCCGCCCATGTTGGACTTCTCATCGCGCACTTTGATCGAACCGTCAGCGTCCCTCCACTCCGTAATCAAAGCGATCACGGGATGCTTGGCATCTTTGTCAAACTCTGTACTGTTCGCGCCAGCAAGACCTGCTGCGTTACGCGCAAATTCAATCGTTGCCACTTGCATCCCTAAGCAAATGCCAAGGTAGGGAATTTTTTGCGTGCGTGCATAGCCAACTGCCGTAATCTTGCCTTCTACGCCGCGTTCGCCAAAGCCGCCTGGCACGAGCACTGCATCAAACTTATCGAGTTGATTGACATTAGCTTTTGTAATTTCTTCCGAATCCACATAGTTGATATTGACCTTGGCGTGATTCTTCAATCCCGCGTGGCGCAACGCCTCGTTAAGCGATTTGTAGCTGTCGGAAAAATCGGTGTACTTGCCCACCATTGCAATATTGACGCTGTAGTTTGGGTTGGCGGTTGCAGCGACCAAGTCGTCCCAGCGCTTGAGGTTAGCGGGAGGTGCATCAATACGCAGCTTGTCGCAAACGAGCTGATCCAGCCCTTGCTCGTGAAGCATGCGCGGCACTTTGTAAATGGTGTCCACGTCCCACATCGAAATCACACCCGACTCTGCCACGTTGGAGAACATCGAAATTTTTTCGCGCTCATCATCAGGAATCGGGCGATCGGCGCGGCACAAGAGTGCGTCGGCTTGGATACCAATTTCACGCAGTTTTTGCGCCGTGTGCTGTGTCGGTTTAGTTTTAAGTTCGCCCGCTGCCGCCAGCCAAGGCAAATAGCTGAGGTGCAAATAAGCCGTATGCCCTGGGCCCATCTTCAGTCCCATTTGGCGCACAGCTTCCAAAAATGGTAAGGACTCAATATCGCCCACCGTGCCACCAATTTCCACAATCGCCACGTCAATCATTTTGTCTTGATTGCCTGCCAACCCTTTGCTAGCTTGCTCTGCGCCGCGTTTTATAAAGGCCTGAATCTCATTCGTCACATGCGGAATTACCTGCACGGTTTTGCCTAAATAATCGCCGCGGCGCTCCTTCTCCAGCACGGTTTGATAGATCTGTCCCGTGGTGAAGTTGTTGGTTTTGCGCATCCGCGTTTCAATAAAACGCTCGTAATGCCCTAAATCGAGGTCGGTCTCCGCGCCGTCGTCGGTCACAAACACCTCACCGTGCTGGAACGGGCTCATGGTGCCAGGGTCAACATTGAGGTAAGGGTCAAGTTTGATGAGGGTGACGGTCAGACCGCGGCTCTCAAGGAGGGCGGCGAGCGACGCAGAAGCAATCCCCTTGCCTAGGGAACTTACCACGCCGCCAGTAACGAATACGAATTTGGTCATGCTATGGGGCTGACTCCAGCGAATCAGCCTAAGTGGAAATTTTGATTATAGAAGGCAAGCCAAAACTACCCAATCAAGTCTCTGTCCAGTAGGTACTGGCGCACAAAATGAATATGCTCACGCAAGGCGTACAAGCGACTAGCAAAGGCGGTCGGCACTTTAATGCGATTAATGCCATGTTCAATTTGGTTCAGACTGCCCAGCAGCTCATCCCGTTTGGCAGCATTGAGTGGCTGCTGAAATATGCCGAGCTCCAGCGGCTGAAGCTGCCCATACCAGCGGTTAATGCGGAACTCAAAACGCCAACGATACATCGAGGGCAACAGTTTGAGCGCAGGAATCAAAAGTAGCAAAACGGGAAGTATCACCGCGAGCAAGCGGTTAATCCAACTGGCCAACCAAAACGGGAAAGTAGCGTACAGATAGCCTTTACCAGATTCAAAATAGCGCGTCGCGTCTGGGCTAATTTGGAAGGCATGCTCTTGCAAAGCAGGAAACTCGCCAGCATGACGCAGCCGCCCTCCGCGCCCGTGAATCGTTTTGGCAGCGTCTAATAGCAAATCGGAAATGGCAGGATGCAGCGTTGGATGAGCAATCAGCTCGACCGAAGGAGCCAGCAACACCGTATCTTGCGACGGCACATTGAGTTTGAGGTCAAAAACACCAGCTGGCACGTTAATTTTGTTCAAATATTTCGTATTACGAATGTAAGCATCGGCCTGCTCAAAGCTAAAAAGGTGGATGTCGGGTGCGCTGTATAGCTTTTTGATAAGGCCAGACGGCGTGGATTCACTCATCATAAATAGCGCATCAATCTCGCCTTTTAACAAAGCATCGGCTGCTTCTTCTGGCGTTTTGAGTGCCTCAGTGACGGGCGTTTGAGTGTTCGCAACTCCAGCAATTTTTAGCAACGACTCAGACAAGAATCGACTGCCACTGCCCTCGGGGCCAATAAATAAGCGCCGTCCTGAGAAGTCCGCTAAAAAGGTTTTGGGCTTGCCACGATAAAAAACAAATAGCGGCTGATTAGAAATACTGCCCAGCGACATGAGCTTAGAAACGTCCATCTCGAGAGGCAAATTGCTTTGTACAAACCCAACATCGATCTTGCTGTTTGGTTGCACCAGTCGATGCAAGTTATCGATTGAGCCATCGGTCTCCACAACATGAACCCGAACGCCATGCTTCGCTAAAAGCTCTTGGTAGCGCAATGCATTTCTATAGTACGAGCTGTCTTTGGGACCGCTAGCCATAGAAATCGACGTTGGCGGCGCATTGCCAAAGAAGAACATCAAGCTTGACACCAACAAAGCCGTAGTCACGATAATTGCCAAAAGAGCAATCACCATACTGCGGCCGAAAGTCGCATAAAGTCGGGTGCGGTATTGGATCAAATGTTGACGAATCTTATGCATAGGCGTTCATTATGGAACAGTTAAAAAATAGCACTTTGGTGGGCAAACACATCGTCCTAGGCATGACAGGCGGCATCGCCGCCTATAAAGCCGCCGAACTGTGCCGTGCGCTAGTGAAAGCGGGCGCAACTGTACAAGTGGTGATGACCGAAGCGGCGACGCAGTTTATGACCTCTGTGACTATGCAAGCGCTCTCGGGACGCGAGGTGTTTACGTCGCAGTGGGATAGCAAGGCCTCGACTGACGGCACGGGTAATGCCATTAGCAACAACATGGCGCACATCAACTTAACAAGAGGCGCAGATGCCGTGCTGATTGCCCCCGCCAGCGCCGACTTTATGGCGAAACTGCTGCATGGCCGTGCCGACGATTTGCTCAGCCTGCTATGCCTTGCAAAACCTGCCGAGGTTCCGTTGATATTGGCGCCAGCCATGAACATGGAGATGTGGGCGCACCCTGCTACTCGGCGCAACGTGGCGCAATTGAAGGCTGATGGTGCATTCGTCTTGGACGTTGGCAATGGCGACCAAGCCTGCGGTGAGGTGGGTGATGGGCGGATGCTAGAGTTTGATGAAATTCTGCAAGATTTAGTCGCCCACTTCACGCCCAAACTACTGGCTGGCAAGCGAGCGCTTATCACCGCCGGCCCAACCTATGAGGCGATTGACCCTGTGCGCGGCATCACCAACCTCTCCAGCGGAAAAATGGGATACGCTATCGCCCAGGCCATGCGGGATGCGGGCTGCGAGGTGACCCTCGTTGCAGGCCGCACAGCGCTTGGCTTCCCAAGGGGCATCAAAACGATTCCTGTTATTTCTGCCAACGACATGCTGGCGGCGGTACAAACCAACGTGGACAACGCCGACATTTTTATTGCCACGGCAGCGGTTGCAGATTGGCGGCCAACAAACGCGGCGAGTCAAAAAATCAAAAAAGATGGCTCAGATAAAAACGGTGAAGGTACGGCTCCGACCATGAGCTTTGTAGAGAACACCGACATCCTTGCGACGGTTGCAAAGTCTGCACGCGCCAGCTCTGGGAAGCTTTATTGCGTGGGCTTTGCAGCCGAAAGTGAAAACCTAGAAGCCCACGCCAAGGCCAAGCGCGAGCGCAAAGGCGTTCCGCTCTTGGTGGGCAATATCGGCCCCGCTACCTTTGGCATGGACGACAACGCTCTGCTCTTAGTGGATGCCAATGGCACAACCGAATTACCAAGGGCATCGAAGACCCAATTGGCTCGCCAGTTAGTGCTAGAGATTGCAAAACGACTTAAATAAAAAAGAACCTCAAGCATGAACATCGACATCAAAATTCTAGACAACCGACTCAACAGCCAAATGCCTGCCTACGCCACGCCAGGCAGCGCGGGGCTTGACCTGCGGGCATGCCTCACCGAGCCACTCATGCTCGCACCCAATGCATGGCAGCTTGTGCCCACGGGCATGGCGATGTACTTGAAAGACCCCAATTACGCAGCACTCATCCTGCCGCGCTCGGGGCTGGGGCACAAACACGGCATCGTGCTGGGCAATTTGGTCGGCCTCATCGACTCCGACTATCAGGGTCAGCTCATGGTGAGCGCTTGGAACAGAAGTGATACCGCATTCACCATCGAGCCTATGGAGCGTCTCGCACAGCTGGTCATCGTGCCTGTGGTGCAGGCGACGTTTAATATGGTGAATGAGTTCCCCGCATCTGAGCGCGGCGAAGGTGGTTATGGCTCGACGGGGAAGAAGTAAGCTTTCCCGCGTTAAAATACACCCATCCCAAGGAGCGTTGCGGCAACTCTTTCAGTTGTTAGGCTTGGGAAGTTTGTCTTTGCAACCACGCTCACCTTTTTGAAGCTACAAGGTGAGGAATGTCTAAACCACAACCCATGA
>JANXRP010000071.1 GCA_025352965.1 Comamonadaceae bacterium | reverse complement strand
CACGATTAGCTGCGGCGGTGTGACCGTCCATGCAGGTGATTTTGTGATTGCCGATGCCGATGGCGTGACCGTGATTGCACGCGAAAAATTGGCTGACCTTATACCTGAGGCGCATAAAAAAGTGACTGATGAAGCCAAGCGCATTGCACAAATCAAAGCGGGTAACGTGAAGAGTGCTTGGCTTGAGCCCGCGCTCAAAGCGGCGGGCGTCTTGAAAGAAGGCGAGGCTTTGGAGTGAGCAAGCGTGGCTCCGACCAAGTTGCAACTGTTCTAACCATGACCGTTTTTAACGCCGCCAACGTACGGTCTGCGACCAATCCGCGCAAACGCGGCGACGTACTGCCTGCGCGTGCGCTACGTGGCATTTACGCTTTAGATGATTTTGAGGTGGCTGCACAGAAACATCTGCCTGCACCTATCTTTGCTTATGTATCAGGTGGATGCGAGAACAACTGGAGCCGTGATAAAAACCGAAGCGCCTTTGACGACTATGCGTGGCTGCCACACGTTTTGAACAACGTCTCGGCTCGCAACCCAGCTGTCACTCTCTTTGGACATCAATACGCACTGCCTTTTGGCATCGCACCTATGGGTATTAGTGCACTTTCTGCGTACCGTGGCGACATTGTTCAAGCCGAGGCAGCCTGCGCTGCCAATATACCCATGGTGATGAGTGGCTCGTCTTTGACCCCTATGGAAGAGATTACCAAGGTCAATCCTGATGCGTGGTTTCAAGCGTATTTGCCAGGCAATGTAGAGTCCATCGAAGCTTTGCTGAATCGAGTGCAAGTAGCTGGATTCAAAACCTTGATGGTCACGGTTGATACATCGGTATCGGGCAATCGCGAAAATAATTTGCGTGCAAATTTTTCCACGCCGCTTAGACCATCGCCTTCACTGGCTTGGCAAGGAATCACGCATCCCAAATGGTTAATGGGCACGGCGCTACGAACGCTTATGAAGTATGGGATGCCGCATTTTGAGAACTCCTATGCCACACGCGGCGCGGCAATTTTGTCAGCCAACGTGCTGCGTGATTTCTCGGCGCGCGACCATTTGAATTGGGAACATTTAAAGCTTATCCGCTCGCATTGGACAGGCAAGCTGGTTGTCAAAGGTATTTTGCATCCCGCCGATGCACAGGCCGCACAAGACTTAGGCGTAGACGGTGTCGTGCTGTCTAACCACGGCGGCAGACAGCTAGACAAAAGTGTCTCGCCGCTGCAAGCATTGCCTGCCGTGCTTGCGCGTGTGGGGAATGATTACCCCGTCATGATTGATGGCGGAATTAGGCGAGGCAACGATGTGTTGATGGCGTATGCACTGGGAGCCAAATTTGTATTTGTTGGACGACCTTTTAACTATGCGGGTGCTATTGCAGGGCAAGCAGGCGTTGCACATGCGATTGATCTGTTGGGTGCCGAGGTGCACCGCAATATGGCGCTCTTAGGCGTGAACCAATTATCTGAACTCAACAAAGGTTTTTTAATATGAAATTAATCGTGACAGGCGCAGATCTCGCGCAACAAGCGCTTGATTTGCTGCAAGATTTCGAAATTATTTATGCAGGTAAAAAGCCCGAAAAACCAGATCTGATAAGGCTTTGCCAAGAGCACAATCCAGTTGCCATCATCGTGCGCTACGGACGTGTAGATGCAGAAATAATGGATGCTGCGCCGAATCTCAAAGTGATTTCCAAACACGGCAGTGGAACGGACACTATTGACAAAGTGGCCGCTAAGGCACGCGCCATAGAGGTTTGCGCTGCGGTAGGTGCGAATGCCGCTGCTGTGGCAGAGCAAGCCTTGGCGCTGCTTTTGGCATGTGCCAAATCAGTCAATCATTTGAACGAGCGCATGCACGCAGGACACTGGGACAAAGCCTCGCATAAGTCGGTCGAACTGGGTGGCCGCACCGTTGGCCTTGTGGGTCTTGGTGCCATTGGTTTGAGGTTTGCCAAGATGTGCATTGCTATGAATATGCGCGTTTTAGGCTTTGACCCGTATGCTGACAAGAGCAAACTACCCAGCTATATCGAGTTGGTGGATCTGCCCACCATTTGGCGTGAGTCGGATGTAGTGTCTTTGCATTGTCCTTTGACGGATGACAACCGCCAAATGATGAACGCGAAGTCGCTCGCCCAGTGCAAACGCGATGTGATCTTTGTGAACACGGCACGTGGTGGCTTGGTGAATGAAGCAGACTTGTTGGCATCTGTGCAATCAGGTCAGGTTTCCATGGCGGGATTGGATAGCTTTGCCCAAGAGCCATTTGCTGTGCCGCATATCTTTCAAGGCGAGAACCGCATCATCTTGAGTCCACATATTGGCGGTGTGACCGCGGATGCGTACATCAATATGGGTGTGGGCGCGGCGAAGAATGTGCTGGAAGTTTTGGGTAAATAAGCATGAACACGAGTCCACGTTGGAAGCGCCGTCCGCCAAACAGCAGCTGGGGTGAGTTTGGCGTAGATGATCGTTTGGGGCGTTTGAACCTCATCACACCAGAGAAGGTGCGTCAAGGCGTGGCTGAGGTGAAAGAAGGCGTGACATTTTGTTTGTCGCTACCGCTGGATTACCCTGGCGGGCAAACATTGAATCCACGTCGCTTGCCACCAAAGCTTTTTGCAACGATTCGCAATGGTGCTTCCGCAGGGCAGCAAGGTTATTGCTGGCCTTATGCTGTCGAAGACCCAGAGTGCACAGATGTTGTGTGTGACGAAGTGATGCTGATGAACACGCAGTACTCCACACAGTGGGATAGCTTGGCGCACATGGGTGGACGCTTTGATGCCGATGGTGATGGT
>JANXRP010000203.1 GCA_025352965.1 Comamonadaceae bacterium | reverse complement strand
GCCCTCGCCCGATGTGTCCGCGCAGGCGACGCCACGTGTGACGATTCAAGGCACAGCGGCGCAGCTGGATAAAGCAAGCTCTGAATATGCGGAAGCAAAGGCGGTTTATGTGGAGCGCTTCCCGCAAAGCCTTGATCTGTTTGGCTTTGCCGACTTTTCTCTGTTTACGATTACGCCTACCTCAGCACGATTTGTGGCTGGCTTTGCACAGGCGATGACAATGAGCGCAGAGGAGTTCTGCGCTGCATTGTCAGCTTAAAACGTCACCGTCTCACCCTCTTTGGGCGCCACAATTTTGATGCCTTTGCTGCCCTTCATGGCAGCTTCAAACTCTGCCAATGTGCCTTTTGCAATCGGGTTGGAGTTGTAGTGAATTGGCATCACCATCTTGGGCTTAATCCACGTTTTGATGGCGAAAGCTGCATCCACGGGGTCCATCGTGAAATTGCCACCAATCGGAATCAGGACTAGATCAGGCTTGTAGTGCTCGGCAATAAACTTCATGTCGCCAAACAAACCTGTATCGCCCATGTGCCAAATTTTGAAGCCGTTTTCTAGCTGAAAAATAAAGCCCACGGCTTCACCAGCAGGATGCGATTCATTTTTGTCAGTCGTTGGATTTTTCCAAACGTAGAGCGATGAATGCTCTGCTTTCACAGCAGTGACTTTGACATTTGGCACTGGATTAACGTAGCCCGATTTATTAAAACGCGCAGTCAGGTTAGCTGGCATGACACCTAACGTGACCAACGGAGTCATCATGTCCGCAGGACCATACATGATGACGTTGTTCATCTTCGCAATCGTAGGCGCATCGCCAATGTGATCGACGTGGGCGTGGGTCACAAACACGGCATCGACTTTGCCCAGCTTTGAGAGATCGGCTTTGAACTCCGCAGGCGCTTTGGGGCCGCCCGTAATCCACGGATCAATGATGATGGTCTTGCCGCCTGGTGTGGTGAGTTTGAAGGACGCTTGACCCAACCAAAGCAATTCGGTCTTACCCATTCCTTGCGCCAATGCCGACCCGCTAAGGCCTGCCAGCAAAGTGGCTGCGGCTAATCCTGCTATAGATTTGATGAAGTGATTGCGTTGCATGATGCGCTCCCAATTAAAAATGAAGTCCCGATTGTGGCTGTCACCAAGGTGCTTAGCATCAGGGTTTATAGGGTGGTGTGACGCGTGGATGACAGCAAAATGCAGGCATGAACACACTACAAAACTGCTCTTGTTTGCCCTCGCGGCGCGGCTTTCTCACGGGACTGATGGCAACGGGTGCAAGCGCCTTGCTACCTGGCTGTGCCACGCCCACCGTGGCTTCCCGCGCTGACCGCATCGACATTCACCACCACGTCTTCTCGCCCGCCTATGTGGCGGAGCTAGCCAAAGCGAATCAAGCGCCACCCATTGTGCGCAATTGGTCAGTCGCTAAAACGCTGGAGGACATGGACAAGGCGGGTATCGCGACATCGATGTTATCGGTCACCACGCCGCAAGTCAGTTTTGCGGATGCCGCCAATGCCAAGCGCATGGCACGTGAAAGCAACGAATGGGTGGCACAACTCACGCAATCAAACAAAGGCAGATTTGGCAATTTTGCGATGCTACCCATGCAAAACACGGATGATGCACTGCGCGAATTGGAATACGCACTGGATGTCCTCAAAGCCGATGGCATTGGCCTACTCACCAGCTATGGCGATAAGTGGCTAGGCCACGCCAGCTTTGCGCCCATCATGGATGAGCTAAATCGCCGCAAAGCGATTTTGTACACACACCCGACTGCGGCGAACTGCTGCCGCAACATCCTCACACCCGAAATTCCACCAACCGTAATTGAGTTTGGCACGGACACCACGCGCACCATCACTGACATCGTGTTTTCGGGCACGGCAGCGCGTTGCCCTGATCTCAAATTTATCTTTTCGCACGCGGGAGGATCGCTACCGTTTTTGGTGGAGCGCTTGACCAAGCTGCCGATTCAAGACCCAAAACTGGCATCCCGCGTACCACGTGGTGTGCTATTTGAACTCAAACGCTTTTTCTACGACACGGCGTGGAGTGCACATCCAGGGGCACTGGCATCACTCACCAAACTCGTCGATGTCTCGCAAATTTTGCTTGGCTCCGATTACCCGTATCGCACGGGTTTCGATAATGTCACAGGCCTTATCGACTATGGCTTTGCAGCCAGTGATCTACGTGCGATTGAGCGCGAGAATGCGCTAAGAATTTTGCCGCAGTGGCGTTCTTAGCCTTGGCTTAAACACCCAAATACGCTTTGCGCACTTCTGGGCGTTCGAGCAACTCGTGGGCTTCACCTTCCATGACCATACGCCCTTCTTCTAACACGTAGGCGCGTTTGGCAATCGCCATGGCCATTGCCACGTTTTGCTCAATCAGTAGCACGGCTGTGCCCTCGGCGTTGATTTGAGAAATCGCACGGAACATGTCTTGCACGATAGCGGGAGCGAGGCCCAGCGAGGGCTCATCAAGTAGTAAGAGCTTAGGCCTCGCCATCAAAGCGCGGCCAATGGCGACCATTTGCTGTTGACCGCCCGAGAGCAAACCTGCCGCTGTGTATAGTTTGATTTTGAGTGCTGGGAATAGCGTCAAGACCTTATCTAGCGTGGCGTGGCGGTATGCTTTGGCTGGTGTGATAAAGCTGCCAAGTTCCAAGTTTTCAAGCACTGTCATACCCGTGAAAAGCCTGCGTCCTTCTGGCACGATGGCAATGCCCGCTTCGCAAAAACGATGCGAGGCAAGCTGGGTAATGTCTTGCCCGTTTAATCGAATGTTGCCCGTGCTTGCGCGATGCACACCCGCAATCGCATTGACTAGCGTAGTTTTCCCCGCACCGTTTGGACCCACCACGCAAACGAGTTCGCCCGAGGCCACGCTGAGCGACACATCGCGTAACGCAGGCGCTGCACCGTAATTCACGCCCAAATTTTGAATGTCAAGCATGGGCATCTCCGACCGCTGATGTACCAAGATAAGCACTCACCACTTCAGGGTTTGTCATCACCTCGTTGGGCAAACCTAGCGCAATCAATTTGCCGTGATTAAGCACCGCCACGCGGTCAGCCAGTGCCATCACGGCGTGCATCACGTGCTCGACAAACACGATGGTCGAGCCTTGCGCACGGATGCGGCGGATGAGATCAATCGCTTCGTTGATTTCGCTAGGCGTCAGACCCGACAGTACCTCGTCAAGCAAGACCAGTCGTGGCTTAGCTGCTAATGCTCTAGCCAACTCTAAGAACTTTCTCTCGTGTAAATTGAGTGCATCGGGCAGCAAATGCGCCTTATGCGCCAAGCCTGTGAATTCAAGCCACTGCCACGCTTGTTCGGTTGCCAAAGCTTGGTTTTGACTCGCACCAAACATGGCGACTAGCGAGACGTTTTGCAGCGCCGAGAGGTGCGCAAACGGACGCGGAATTTGATACGTGCGGGCAATTCCAGACTGCGCCACCTTGTGCGGCGCAAGATTAGAAATATCCCGCTCAGCAAACATGATTTGCCCATTGCTTTTTGGATAGTGCCCACTGACCACGTTAATAAAGGTCGATTTGCCCGATCCATTAGGGCCGAGCAAGCCGAGGATTTCGCCCTCACGTACATCGAGCGTGACGCCGTCCAAGGCTTGCACACCTTTGAAGGTTTTGGATAAATTTTGCACCTGAAGTAATGGCTTGCCAGATAATGGCACTGCTGTAGGCCTTACAGGATATGGCTTAGCGGTCGATTCTGCTGTTTGTAATGGCAAAGACTTGACTTGCTTTCGTTTTAACCAAAACCCTAAAATGCCATCGGGCATAAACAAAATCACAACGACCAAAATCAAGCCCACCATGGCTTTGCCGAGGATGGGGCTGCTGCCTGCGGTGAGGAAATATAGCAAGCACGTAATTGCAATCGCTCCGACCGCAGGCCCCGCCCAGTGGCGGGTTCCGCCTAGTACGCTCATCAAAACCACCGTCAACGGCACGGTAATGGTGAAGGTCTCACCAGCGGTGACGTAGTTCACAAACAGCGCATGAATGCCGCCCGCTAGTCCTGCCAAGGCACAAGACACGCCGAAAGCGACCAGCTTGTAGCGCAGGGTGGGCACACCCATGACTTCAGCCACGTCTTCGTCGTCGTGGATGGCAAACAGACCCAGTCCTAGCTTGGATTTTTGAATTTGATACGAAAGAAAGATTGTTAGCACCGCTACGCCAAGTGCCAGCAGATAAATCGATGCTGAAGCCGTCGGCGCAAGTTTTGGAATCACCACACCTGCCAGTGAAATGCCTGGACCACCATCGATGGGCGTATTTAAAACAACCGTGCCGACTACAAAAGTGATGGCGAGCGTGAGCAGCGCAAACAACTCGCCACGCACGCCCTTTACGCGGAACACCACTCCCCCCAAAGCCATACCCAGTAAGGCCGCCAGTAGTGCCGCTATGGGCAATGTGGCTAAAAACGGCCAGTCGAACTTGCCAGACAAAACCGCCGTGGTGTACATGCCCACACCAAAAAATGCACCATGCCCAAATGAAAAATAACCCGAATAGCCCGATAAGATATTCCATGACAGCGCAAGGATCATCCAGTGGCAGAGCAAGTACAAAAATGACTCGTAGAAAGACGGCAGCCCCAACCAAGGAACGGCGGCCAACAACAGACCAACAAACAAAATACCGACGCTGGTTTTATCAAGAATGCGCGCCATCACTGCGCCTTCCCTGGCCTAAACAGTAGCATCACAATCAGCAACGAAAACGACACAATGGGTGCCCACGACGGCGATGCCACAGCCATGGTGATGGCCTCGCTCACACCAATGATGATGCCTGCGACCAGTGGCCCGATGGCGCTGCCTAGGCCACCCAGCATGACGCAGGCAAACACTACGCCGACCCACAAGAAAATTTGTGATGGCGTGAGCGTGAATGTGAGCGCTAAGCAAACGCCAGCCACTGCCGCCAAAGCCGCGCAAAGCCCTGCCAGCAAAAGCGAGAGTGCTCTTTGGTTGATACCAAATGCACTCGCCACAGCCGTGTCTTCGCTTATGGCTCGGAGTGCCTTGCCCCAATCGGTAAAGCGCATGAAAGCCCAAATGGCCAATGCAATGCTGACGGACAGCGCTAACGTAATGAGCTCGGGCACAGGAAAATAAAGCCCTGCAACCGTAAATTTCATATCGTTGTAATGCGTCTCCAAGCGGCGAAAATCAGCCGTCCAAACGGCTTGGATACCGCTCTCGATAATGATGGTGATGCCAAACGTCACTAGCAGCGAATTGAACGGTGAAATTGAAAAGCGCGACAGCACCCACTGCATACCCGCGCCAATGACAAAAAAGAGCGGTGGCAAGACGAGCAAGGTCAGCAGTGGATCAACACCCATGCTGCTTGCCATGTGGTAGCTGAGGTACGCCGACAAAAACACCCAACCAAAATGCGCCAAGTTAATCTGCTTGAGCAAGCCCCACGTCAAGCCAAGTCCCAGTCCAATCAGACCATACAGGCTACCAATAAAAATGCCCGACAGAATCGATTGCGCGAGTAAATTAAAACTAGGCAAATTCATCGAAAAGACGAGGGCTTATTGCACGATCAACTTAGCGCCTGGCGCAGCCCACGCTTTAGGCCAAACCACCACCCATTTGCCGTTTTGCACTTGCTTGATGCGCATCAGATCATCGCCGTAGTTGCCTAGCTCGTTAAAGCGAAGCAAGCCATGAATGGTCTGCACTTTGTTTTTCTTGAGCCACAGCCCAATCTTGCGGTCTTCCAAGCTGTTACTTCCCTTGACACCTGCTTCCAAAATTTGCCAAGCCGAATACGACGCGGCGGCTTGCACTTCGACACTGGTGTCAGGCAAGCCAGCCTTGGCAGCACGGTCGTTAAACACTTTGACAAAAGCAGCCGCTTCTTTGTTTTGCAAAAAGGGCATGTGCTCTTCAAAAATGGTGAGCGAAATCGCATTTTTCCCGTCTGGCGATTTGGTCATCGGGCCTGGTGCTGGATAGGTGTGGAAGTGATTGGGTGGCGTGTAGTCAATCTTTTTCATCGCATCAAGCAGCATATTGCCTTCAAGTGCAATGTCGCCCATCCACACCAAATCAGGCTTCGCGTCTTTAATGCGGGCGGCGATGGGGCCAAAGTCGCGGTTGCCAAAATCCCACTCTAAAAACAGCACTTCTTTAAGACCCCGTTTTTTGGCCACTTCGCGCGCGCCCAAGGTCAAAAAATGAATCGATGGAAACTTGCTCGTGACAAAGGCCACGGTTTTAGGTGGTTTAGGCGATGCAGCTAGCGCATCAAACACCGAGTTCGGCACTGTATTGCCTGGGTCGCCGCCCAGTGACCAAGCAGGAAACGCAAAATCGTATTTGGAGAGCGCGGGAATACCAAAGGTGTGATGCACCAGCACTTTATCGTAGCGCTGCGCAACACCCATCGCCGACAAAATAGCACCCGTGGCATAAGGGCCCATCAGCAAATCGACCTTATCGGATGTGACAAGCTGCTCGTACATCGTGCGAGCCAAATCGGGCTTCGATTGATCGTCTTTCACAATCCACTCAACCTTGCGCCCCAAGAGGCCACCACGGGCGTTGAGCTGTTCAACATAAATTTCGCCAACCAACTTATGAGTGAGCGCCGTAGCGGACAAAGGACCAGTGAGTGCCAATGTGCTGCCAATACGAACAGGTGCGGTTGATACGGTCTGTGCCAACGCAGCAAAAGCCATCCAACACGCGGCGAATGCGACAGATAAGTGAACAAATAAATGGCGAGTCAGCGACTTCATTGGTATCTCCTATAAATTTTAAGGCTACGATTCGAATCATGACAGTACAGCCTGATTTTGTATGCTCGTGCATACCCTTACTTTGCCCTATAGGAGATAACCCATGCGTAACCTGAACCAAGACACCATTACCGAGGCCGTGCTAGAACGCTTTGCTGCGACGCCAAACCCGCGTCTCAAAGAAATTGTTAATGGCTTGGTGACACATCTGCACGATTTTGCGCGTGAGGTCAAATTGACCGAAGAGGAATGGATGAAGGGTATCCAGTACTTGACCGCCACGGGACAAAAATGCGATGCCAAACGGCAAGAATATATCTTGCTATCGGATGTGCTGGGGCTGTCGATGCTGACCATTGCGCTCAATCATGACAAGCCTGCGGGTTGCACTGAACCCACGGTATTTGGACCTTTCTTTTTGGAAGAAGCGCCGCATTACGAATTAGGTGCGGACGTGGCTAATGGTGCCAAAGGCGATCCGTGCTTGGTGAGTGGACGTGTGCTGGGACTGGGTGGTGAGACAATCCCGAATGCCCTCATCAACGTCTGGCAAGCCGACGAAGATGGCCTGTATGACGTGCAGTACATGAATGAAGATCGCATCCAAGCGCGTGGCATTTTGCACAGCGACGCAAACGGCAACTTCCATTTCAAAACCATTGTGGCCGAGGCGTATCCCATCCCTGTGGATGGCCCCGTGGGTGAGCTACTAGAGGCAACCAAGCGCCATCCGTGGCGACCAGCGCATTTGCACTTTATGGTGGAAGCGCCTGGCTACGAGCGGCTCATCACGCATGTCTTTCGCGAAGATGACCAGTACTTAGATTCGGATGCGGTGTTCGGTGTGCGCCAAACTTTGATTACCGACTGGCCGAGGCAGGCGGATGGCAGCTATACCATGAACTACGACTTTGTACTCAACCCCATCGCTAAAAAATGAAGGACGAATTACTCATACGACAAATGGTCGAACGCTGGGCGGTGTGGCGCGATGCGGGCGACTGGGAGCGCTTTGCTACCGTATGGCACAAAGACGGCGTGATGATGGCGACGTGGTTTCAAGGGCCGTTCAAAGAGTTCATCCGCGTCACGCAAGAGGGCTGGGAGAAAGGCGTGAGCATCTTGCATTTTTTGGGCGGCTCAGCAATCGATCTGTCCGCAGACGGTACGCGCGCGATTGCGCAAACCAAGATGACAATCTCGCAGCGCGGCATGGTTGAAGGCGTGGATGGCCCCGTCTTATGCGACGTGGTTTGCACGGGTCGTTTTTACGATTTCGTCGTTAAGGAAAATAACGAATGGAAGCTCTTACATCGACAACCCATTTACGAAAAAGATCGGATTGATCCTGTTGATTCCAGCGCCGTTGTCAAGCTAGATAAAGAAAAACTAGCCGCTTTTCCAGAAGGTTATCGCCACCTTGCCTACATCCAAACCCACATCGGCTACACCGTGAAAATGGATATGCCGATGCTCAAGGGCGATGCGGTGCAAAGCCTTTACCAGCGCGGTGCGGCGTGGTTAGCAGGCGGTAAATTGGTACGCTAAAGGAGTCTTTCATGATGACCATCAATCGCCGTCAAGCCATATCCAGTATGGTTTTCACCTGTGTCACTCCTTTGGCAATGACACAAAGCACTTTTCCAAACAAACCACTAAAAATTATTGTCCCTCAGCCGCCAGGCGGGGGATTTGACTTTGTTGGCCGTGTGCTCGGCGAACGGCTTGGCAAGCAACTCGGGCAAAACATCGTGGTGGAGAACAAGCCTGGCTCGGGCACCTTGGTCGGCACGGATTTTGTAGCGAAGGCTGCGCCTGATGGCTACACCTTGCTTGTGGGCTCGGTCTCCAACCTGGCGCTCAATATGGGTTTGTACGCGAGCCTGCCCTACGACAGTTTGCGCGATTTTGAACTGCTGGGTTTGGCTGTTGGCTACAGCTACACGCTGATGGCGCGTAAGGATTTGCCATTTAAAGATTTGCGCGAATTAGTGGCGCACGCCAAGGTCAACGCTGGCAAGCTGAGCTACGCCTCGGCTGGTAATGGCTCGGGACAGCACGTGCTGGCTGCGGCGCTGTGGCATTTGGCGGGCGTGGAGCTGATCCATGTGCCGTACCGCGGCGCGCAAGCGGCGTATCAGGATTTGCTGGGTGGTCGCGTCGATGTGTTCTTCGATCTTGCGCCTACCGCTCGCGTTCAGGTAGATGCCGGCAACGTACGTGCCTTGGCGACATCAGGCGCTGTGCGTAACGCCATGCATCCTGATGTACCAACTTTGATTGAAACAGGCGTCACTGGCAGCGGGGCACTCGAGCTTGAATCTTGGTTTGGACTATTTGTGCCCAGCAAAACGCCTACCGATGTTCAAGACAAATTACGCGCCGAGTTGGCTAAAGTCATCAGCGCGCCAGAAACGGCTTCGGTCTTTACCAAGGCAGGCGGTCGTCCATTAGTCTTGAGTGCAACTGATGCCAAAGCATTAGTCCGCCGCGATATTGAACGCTGGAGCAAATTAATTAAAACCATAGGAGTCAAACCAGAATGAAGATTTTTACATTAGCTTTCGGACTTGTCATGCTGGCAAGCGCCTATCCATCAGCTGCCCGTGTCACCAAGATCGTGATCGACGAAACGCTGCCGTCGGCCAGCAATCCCGCCTACGAAGAAGTGGCAGGACGTGCATTTGGCGAGCTGGATCCTGCACTCAAGCAAAACGCCATCATTCAAGACCTCAAGCTGGGATTAGATAAAGACGGCAAGGCGCGTTACGTCGCATCATTTGTGATTCGCAAACCCAAGGACATGAGCAAGGCCAGTGGTCTGATGTGGCACGAAGTGCCTAACCGAGGTAATGTTTATGCGACGGCACCTGAAGAGTTTGCGTTTGGCGACACCATGCTAGCAAGTGCGTGGCAGGGTGACAACAGCGGCTGGACGGCGGTACGAAGCACGGCTAGCGTGGCTGGACGGCAATTTCTGCAATTGCCAATTGCTAAAGATAGAAGTGGCAAACCCGTGACGGGCCGTGTCATGGGACGCATTGTGAACCGCACGGGTAGCGACTCCCAAGCTTTAATTATTCAATCGAACCCTGTGCCCTACAAGCCCGTGAGTTTGGATACGAAAAAGTCCAGGCTAACCTCGCGCACGGGCGAGAGCATGGACGGTAAGGTGTTTGGCGAGGTCGCTATTGCACCAAGCGACTGGGCGTGGGCCAAGTGCGACGCTACCAATCCATTTCCTGGAACGCCAGACGCAACGCAGATTTGCTTAAAAAATGGCTTTGATGCCAAGCTACTCTATCAAGTGACCTACACGGCCAGCGATGCTTACGTGCTCGGCATGGGATTTGCTGCTTGGCGCGATGTCGGCGAGTTCTTTAAAACGGCGAAGGTCGACGAGCAAGGCACCGCCAATCCACTGGCGGACTCAGTCAAATATAGCATTGGACGCGGCGTGTCGCAATCGGGAAATTTTTTGCGTGGTTGGCTGCACTTAGGTTTTAACCAAGCCGAAAACGGAAAAGCCGTACACGACGGCATGTGGCCCATTATTGCGGGACGGCGTATTTCGCTCAACACCCGTTTTGCGCAGCCTGATGGTGTACTGGAACTTTATCAACTGGGTAGCGAAGGTCCACAGTGGTGGTTGCCTGCGCGTGACCCCGTGCGCGATCCGACGGGCAAAGCCGCAGGCATCTTAGATCGCTGCACGGCGACCAAAACCTGCCCAAAAATCATCGAACACTTTGGCTCTGCTGAAGTGTGGGCTTTGAAACTTACGCCAGAGTGGGTTGGCACGGACGCCAAAACGGATCTTCCACTACCCGATAACGTGCGACGCTATTACATCGCTAGCTCCAACCACAACGGCGGTGCGGGTGGTTTCGATACCAGCTTGCCAGGTGTTGGGCTGCCAAAGGCGGGTGTCATGTGTCCGGGCAACAACTACGGACAAGGCCTGCTGCCAGCCAACCCTGTGCCGCACACGCAGACGGTTAATGCCATCCGCGTGCATTTCAGAAATTGGGTGATGAACGGCACAACGCCGCCCAACAATCGCTATCCAACCTTGCAAGAAGGCATGCTGGCTGTGGCTTCCAAGGATGGAATTGGTTTTCCAACACTGCCAATGCTGCGTCCCACCATTCCAGAAGCTGACTTCATCATGCCTGTACTGCACTACGATTTAGGCGCTCAATTTAACTATGCCGATGGCTCGGGCAAAGTGACAAATGTGCCGCCAAAAATCAAGCACGTGCTCAAAATGCTAGCCCCAAAAGTAGATGCGGACGGTAACGAGTTGGGCGGCGTTCCTGTGGTGCTACTGGATGCGCCGCTTGGCACGTACCTTGGTTGGAACGTCACGGCGACTGGTGATCGGCCGTTTCATAAAGATCAGATTTGCGACTACGCAGGCGGCATGATTCCATTTGCTAAAACGGCGGCCGAGCGTAAAGCGGCCAACGATCCACGCCTCTCGTTAGAAGAGCGTTACAACTCGCACGACGGCTATGTGGCTGCAGTGACCAAGGCGACTGTCCGCGCTGTCGATGCAGGTTTTTTACTACCTGTCGATGCTGCCTCACTCATTGAAGCGGCTAAGGTAAGCGCCGTGCTGCGTTAATTAGGAGGCCGTAACTCAAGCGAAAGACCCACCAAGGCTTCCAAAGCCTGATGGGATAAGCCTTCTACGGCATCCACTACCGCGAATCCACTCAGCGTGACATCAAAAGTCGCCAAGTCGGTGTACACGCGTTTGATGCAGCCGATGCCTGTCAGCGGATAGCTGCATTGCTGCACCAGTTTCGACTCGCCCTGCTTAGTCAGCAAGTCCATCATCACCCACGCTTGCTTGGCACCCACGGCTAAGTCCATTGCGCCGCCCACGGCTGGGATCGCACCTGCTTCGCCTGTACTCCAGTTGGCTAAATCGCCTCCGCTGCTGACTTGAAATGCCCCCAGCACACAAATATCCAAATGCCCACCGCGCATCATGGCAAACGCATCGTTGTGGTGGAAGTACGAGCCGCCTTTGAGCAGCGTGACGGGCTGCTTGCCTGCGTTGATGAGATCGAAATCTTCATCCTCTTTGGCAGGTGCGGGTCCCATGCCAAGAATGCCGTTTTCGCTGTGGAGTAACACTTCGCGATCAGCGGGAATGTGATTCGCCACCAATGTCGGCATACCGATACCAAGATTAACCACCGAGCCATCAGGAATGTCTTTGGCAATCAGCGCTGCGATTTGGTCTTTGGTGCGTTTGATGTATTTGGGTGA
>JANXRP010000201.1 GCA_025352965.1 Comamonadaceae bacterium | reverse complement strand
TGCTTTTCGCAGATTCAATGTTTATCAACTGATTGTCACTATGTCCAATGCAAGCCCTCTCATTTCTTCTCTACCGCACGACAAAGAGCTGGTGCTCAAAGTCATTCCCATGCCAGCCGATTGCAATGCCAACGGCGATATTTTTGGCGGCTGGGTGATGGCGCAAGTTGACTTGGCAGGCTCTGTTTTGCCAGCAAGGCGGGCGCAAGGGCGCATGGCAACCGTGGCGGTGAACGAATTTATTTTTAAGCAGCCCGTGCGTATTGGTGATTTGCTCTCGTTTTACTCGGAGATCACACGCGTGGGGCGCACATCCATCACAGTCAGCGTCGAGGTGTATGCCGAGCGCATGCGCTCGCAAGGCGCGTACACCAAGGTCACCGAGGCGCAACTCACCTATGTGGCGATTGATGAAAACGGCAAACCGCGTGCCTTGCCCGTGCTATAATTTGAGGCTCAGGCCCGGTAGCTCAGTCGGTAGAGCAGAGGATTGAAAATCCTTGTGTCGGTGGTTCGATTCCGCCCCAGGCCACCAAAAAAATTAAAAACCACTTTCGAGTGGTTTTTTTCATAAAAATAAAGCTAGGCTATGAAAAAGATAGTGGTTTTTTTGTGGATTTCATTAAGCTCAACGGCTTTTGCACAGTCAAAAAATTTTGAAGGTTTTGGTTTCGCGATTGACTACTCGTTAAATTCGATTACAGATAGATCAACATCAGGCGGGTCGGAAACCAGTAATAGTGGTATTCCCAGCATCACAATGGATTATTTCAAAGCTATCAGCGAGCAATGGCTTGTGGGTGCTTATGGAACTTACGACCTAGTGACCACGGATACTGTGGGAACAGATCCCGATGCGCATAACCCGATTGAGGTCGGTGGCAAACTCGCTTACGTCTTAAATGAAAAGCTAATGACTTACGCCAAGCTGGGGTACTCGGCATCTAAATACTCGTCGCCTGGCAACTATCAATGGATTCGTGGCCCCAGTTATGGAGTGGGGATAGAGTATTTGTTAACCAAACATATGTTTGCAAGAGCTGAGATCTCGCAACAAAACTATAAAACTATTTATTGGAGCGATGGCTCTAGCGATAAAGTCTGGATTAATTCTTATGGAATTTCTTTAGGCTGGAAGTTTTAGTGGTTTTATCCAAGCCTCACTCCGCCGTAATTCCTGCCGCTTTAATGGTCTTTGCCCAAAGTGCAGTTTCAGATTTAACCAGCGCAGCCAGTTGCTCCGAGTTTGCATAGCGCAGCTCCACACCAGCGCCATCAGCACGGGTTTTGGTCTCAGGCAACTCGAGCGCCGATTTAATTTGAGCGCTTAGTTTTGCCACTACATCGGACGGCGTGGCGGCTGGCGCAAAGATGGCAACCCACGCCTCTAGCTCAAAGCCTTTGAGTCCCGCCTCGGCAGTGGTGGGCACGTTTGGCAAACCAGGATGACGAGACTTACCCGCCACCGCCAAGCCCTTTAGTTTTCCAGCTTGTACATGTCCCATCACAGAGGGCGGCGTGGTGATAAACACTTGCACCTGTCCCGATAGCACATCCGAAATAGCAGGGCCTGATCCGCGATACGGGATATGCACCATGTGCGTGCCCGTTTGCAACTTAAAAAGTTCCGTGCCCAAGTGCGACAGCGAGCCGCTGCCCTGTGATGCGTAACTCAGCTTGCCGGGATTTGCTTTGGCATATTTGATGAAGTCAGCAAGGTTGTTGGCAGGTACAGAAGGGTGCACTGCAATCACGTTGGTCGCAATGGTGATCAGCGCCACAGGGGCAAAATCTTTTTGCGCCCAAGGCAAGTTAGCCGTGAGGCTTGGATTGCCTGTGTGATACGCCGAATACGAATTGAGTAGCGTATAGCCATCTGCCGCAGCACGTGCCACATAGCTGTACGCCACGTTGCCACTGCCGCCGCCGCGGTTGTCCACCACCACCGATTGCTTGGTCACTTTGGCGAGCGAGTCCGACAAAATCCGCGCCGACGCATCCACAAAACCGCCAGGCGGATTGGGTACGACGAGCGTGATGGGTTTGCTGGGGTAGTTGAGTGTTGTGGGTGCGGCGCTTTGCGCTAGGCTTTGCTGGATTGGGCTTACAGCGATAACAGCGCCTAAAACCAGCATAGAACGAAGTTTGATGAACATAGTAATTCTTTCAAAAATAAACAAAATACAAGCGTTACATTACATGCAGACCACCATCGACCATCAAGGTTGTGCCAGTGATGAAAGAAGCCTCGTGACTGGCTAACCACAAAACGGGATAAGCGATTTCTTCGGGGCTAGCCCAGCGAGCCAGCAGTGACGTGGCCTGGCGTTCTGTTTTCAGTTGATCAATTGGTTTGCCTGCAATGTGTGCTTTTTTGATGTGGAAGTCCGTTAATGTTGAGCCAGGGCACACCGCGTTGGCGCGGATACCGTAGGGTGCTTCTTCGTGTGCCAAGCTGCGAGTTAAAGCAAGCAGGGCTGCTTTGCTGGCATCGTAAAGCCCCATGCCTTGGCGACCTGTTACGGCGTAGCACGACGATACATTCACAATGCTCGCGCCTTGCTGTTTGCGAAGGGCGGGCAACACAGTTCGGCAAAAATTGGCAGCCCCCACAAGATTGACATCTAGCAGAGCACGCCACGCATCGGGCGTTGCGTCCAAGATGCTGCTGTTAATACGCATAGCGGCGTTATTGATGAGCGTATCTACATGGCCATGTGCTTGCAAAGCCACAGCCAATGAGGCCTGCGCAGTATCCTCATGACTGATATTCGCGGCAAGATAGGCAATTTGTGCGCTTGAATTTTCCGCACGAATCTCAGTCGCTGTAGCCTTTAGCGCCGCCTCGTCAAGATCAACCAAAGTGACCGCCGCGCCCTCTGTGCAAAATAGCTTAGCAATGGCGGCACCAATGCCCGCACCACCGCCCGTGATGATGGCTGATTTCCCGTGGAGTCGATTCATTAATCCGCTTTCGCGCCTGTGGCTTTGATGACTTTGCCCCAGCGCACGATTTCGGTTTTGATCCAGTTTGAAAAATACTCGGGCGTACTAGCAACAAAATCAAACTCCATACCGAGCAGCTTGTCTTTAATATCAGGCGCATTCAAAATCTTGACGATCTCTTTGTTGTAACGGTCAATGATGGGGCGCGGTGTTCCGCCAGTCGTTAAAAAACCAATCCATGCTGTGCCAATCAAATCGGGGTAGCCTGACTCGACCATCGTTGGAATGTTGGGGGTGCTCGCCATGCGTTTTGCACCCGATGATGCAATCAAACGCAGTCGACCTTCTTTGGCAAATTGCTGCACGTTGCCAGGCACAAAAAATCCAGTTTGCACGGTGCCACCAATCAAATCCGTTACCGCTGGTGCTGTGCCCTTATAGGGGACGTGTGTCATGTCGACATGCGCCGCTAACTTGAACATCTCCATGGTCAAGTGCGACGCGCTGCCAACCGAAATAGATGCATACGAGACCTTGCCAGGCTGAGCTTTGGCAAGCGCCACCAACTCGGCCACCGTGTTCACAGGCAGCTTGGGGTTGACCGCCAGATATTGCGAAGCCGTCACTGCCAGCGTAATGGGCGCAAGGTCTTTGACGGGGTCATATGGCATCTTGTCAAAAAGCGAGATGTTGACCGCAATCGGCGCGTTGTAGCCCACTAAGAGCGTGTGCCCATCAGGCGCAGATTTCGCGACAAAATCTGCCCCAATGTTGCCGCCAGCTCCCGCTTTGTTTTCTACGACCACGGGTTGACCAATCGCCTCTTGCAAGCGCGGTGCAATCATGCGAGCAACCACATCATTGGTGCTGCCAATAATTGGGACGATGATGCGCACGGGTTTGCTAGGCGACCATTCTTGAGCCTGTGCACTCATGGCAAGCGCAAGCAATAAAAATAACGTGAAGGAAAAATTGGGCTTTTTCATGTGGTGTCCTAAAAATTTTGCTTTGCTTAGATAGAGTAAATCGGCTTGCCAGTTACATTTTCAATTTTGTCTCTGGCCCACGGTTTAGGGTCTTGGTCTTTAGGCAGCATCACTCCTGCAGCCCTGACAGAATGGGACTTGGCAGCCAGCGCGGGTGGTTCAATTCCCTTTGCCAAAGCCTCTGCTGCCTCTTGCAACATGCGACGCGCCATCACAATGCCTTTGTCAGTCGAGAGCAGTCGCTCTGCCGTGCGATCTTGAATCGCCCCCATGCTTTCTTGCAGCGATGCGTCTTGCTCTGAAAAGCCAAAAATGCCGCTGTAAGAGCGTCGGTCTTTTTGCGCTTGCCGATCAATCAAATAGTCGTTGTCTTTGTTCTTGTAAGGCCGCCAAGTCATGGGTTGACCCTGTGCTGGCTCTTCGTACTTCACATGGATACCAAAACCTGCCTTCATTTCGCCCAGCTCGTGATCCGATAGTGGTTTATCGGGGCGATAGTTGATGCTCCAAGCCCAGCAGTTTTCGTCGTCCGCTGGCACCCACACATGACCACCCAGCGAGTGATCGCCAAACGGCGGAATCAAGCTAAACCACGGGAAAATGAACTGCGTGATACGCCAGTAATAAGTATCTGGATCACCGTTCCTGCGCCCATACAACGTGAGGCCTGACGCAGTTTTTTCAATCTCAAAGACCACATTGCCGTCGGCCTTGATGTAGTCCAGTGCTTTCACGCCCTTGTGCATGGGGTCAATATCGACTTCGTATTTGTGAACGTACGATACATGTGCCGTGTCAATACCACCTTCGATAGCTTGCAAATAATTGCTTTGCTGCAGACGGCGACTCACAAACACGTGACTGGCTGGCAAGGTACACCACTCAAGCGCTGGCGGCTCAGGCTGCTTGGAAGGCTCGCCCATAAAGGCCCAGACGATGCCGCCCCTTTCAATGCACGGATACGCCTTGATGCGCATGCGCTCCATCACCTGCGCTTGCCCCTTGGCAGAAGGTACATCTACACAGGCGCCTGTGCGATCGAACTTGAGTCCGTGGTACGAGCAGCGAATACCGCACTCCTCATTGCGACCAAAAAACAGCGAAACACCGCGGTGGGTGCAAAACTCTGAGATCAGCGCAGCGACGCCCTCGGAGTCACGAAATGCCAAAAGCTTTTCGCCCAAGATGGTGACGCGGACTGGCGCACCGTCAGGCTCGGCTATTTCAGATGAACCCAAAATCGGAACCCAATAGCGGCGCATCAAATCGCCCATGGGTGTGCCAGCAGAGGTTTGTGTGAGGAGGTTAGAGGTTTCTTGATCCATAAGGCAAAATCATACGCTTTAACACCGTGCGAAATTTCAAAAAGGTGACCTATGCGACGTTTGCTTACTTTGCTGTTGATTGCTAGCTGGAGCGGCTTTTGTGCAGCGCAATCTGTTGCCCCGTGGCCAAGCGCCAAGCCCATTCGCTTAATCGTGGGCTATCCACCAGGCGGCGGCATCGACTTTGCGGCGCGGACGATTCAAGTACCGCTGCAAGAAGCATTGAAGCAACAGATGGTGGACTACAAGCCTGGCGCAAGCGGCATGCTGGCGGCAACCGAGCTCGTTCGCGCTGCACCCGATGGTTACACGCTTTTGCTTGCCAACACAGGGCCGTTTGCGATTGCGCCGTATCTCTCGCAAAAGCAGGCCTACGACCCTGTGCGGCAATTCACCTACATCGGGCAAATTAGCCAAGGCGCGTACATCGTCGCAACGCGCATCGATCACCCTGCCAAAGACTTAAAAGAATTTGTGGCGTGGGCGGGCGCTACAGCGCAGGCTGGAAAAGTCAACTTCGCATCAGGCGGTGCAGGCACATCCACGCACTTGAACGGGGAGTTACTCAACGCCGCGACGGGGCTAGACATGACCCACGTGCCCTATAAAGGCAGTGCGCCCGCTGTGCAGGATTTAATTGGTGGACAGACACAACTTTTAATTGATGCGGGCAGTGTGTTGCTCCCGCAAATCAAAGGTGGCAAGCTGAAAGCCTTAGCAGTCACGGGCGCACGGCGCGATGCGCAATTGCCAAACGTGCCAACAGCACGAGAGCAAGGCTTCGCCGCGATGGAGTCCGTCGGATTCCAAGGCCTAGTGGGCCCCGCCAATATGCCCAAAGAAGTGGTGGAGCGTTTATCGAGCGAGCTAGCCAAAGCCCTAGCTGCGCCAGACATCAAAGCCAAGTTCGCAGCGACTGGTGCAGAAGTTCACAGTAGCAATTCAGCCGAGTTTGCTGCCTTCGTTAAATCCGAAAATGAGAAGTGGGCGAAGTTGATTCGGCAGCGGAAGTTGCAATTAGATTAAAAGGGAATTTGATCTAATCAAGCAGACTTAGAGCGTTCTTTTCCACAGCGCAAAGAGTCGCTCCCAATGCCGTTCCGCTGCGGCTTGGTTATAAATGGGACGCTTAGGAAACGCAAAGCCGTGCTCGCAGCCGCCGTACCATTCGATGCGGTGCGGCGTACCATCGCGTGCAAGCTTGTCTTCCACCAATTTGATTT
>JANXRP010000196.1 GCA_025352965.1 Comamonadaceae bacterium | reverse complement strand
CGCCAAGGCCATTGCGGGCGAGGTTTGGCGCGATGCAGAGTTTCAAAAAGATTTGGCAAACATTCGCAAAAAGAATATCAGTGTGGTCAGAGATAGCGTTGTCAACGGCGTCAGCGCCATTGCCACGCCCGTATTTGATGCCTTCGGCCATATCGTGCTCGCCTTGGTTGCGATTGGACCCAGTGCCACACTTGATTTGAAAGCCAATGGCGTGCCTGTGTTGGTGCTTAAAGAAGCGGCGGATGCTTTGTCTAAGCGACTAGGCTCTACGCATCTTGACGGCAAAGCTAGAGGGAATGCTCATTTGCCGTGAGCCTGCAACCAAACGGAACGATTCGCCAACAGCAATCGTCCCCACTTTGTCCACGGCCAGATAGAAACCGCAAAATCCACTTTGCGCCATCGCCTTTGCTGCGGTATTAAATCCCATGGTCGCATTGAACTTAAAACAGGGTTCGCGCGGATCGGTGACGCGAAGCGTGCAGTTGGGAAACTCGAGCACATCGCCCACCCACACACCGCTCTCAAGCAAACCAGATAGCGTGAGGTTCTCGCCCATAAAGCCAAAAGGGAGTGTGTCATCAATCAGTCCCAAGCCCTTATCCAGTCTTGCTTTGCGCCAGAACTCGTAATGCTCGGATGGATACGCATAAACCGCTTTACTAAGACCCCCGTGCACATCAGGATTGGCTTGCTCGTCGCCCGCTAAGCCAAGCAGGGCGACGGCTGTAACGCCTTCTACTGGTCGCTTGCGTATTGCTGTCATCACGCGCTTTCCGTCAATCATCATGCCCGTGGCTTTGGCTGTTTGAACACCTAGAAGTTTCATACTGACTCCGAACTAAAAATTTTGAATAAATGTCAATTAAATATGCTTATTAAACATACTTGATGCACCGCTTGCGCGCCGAATCTCGTCTGCTGTCGCAAGCAACTCATCTGCCAACTCTTCCATTCGCGCCTCCGTTAAACGGACGAGTGGTCCCGCGATGGTCACGACACCAATGGCCCCAGAAGGAGATCGGACAGGAGCCGCCATCGCCGTCATCGATGGTGAAAAAACCTCGCTAATCATGCTAAAGCCACGTTTGCGCGCTTTGTGTATGTAGGTCAGTAACGCTTTTGTATTTGTGGGCGCTTTCGGTCCAAAATCTTTGGGCATCCCGAAACCCTGAGCCGCCACTAGTTGAAGCGCTTCTTTATCCGTCATGGTGGATAGCCAAGCATGTCCCGCAGAACTGCACGAAAGCCGTACCGAAGTTCCCATATCGGGGTCATAGCGTAGACCGCGGCGCGCACCTTGAGCCTTCGCAACAAAGGTTAAATCACTGCCATCCACAACCGCCAGCCTGACCAATTCTCCTGAGTGCTCAGCCAGTCGATCCAACATAGGCTGTGCAATATCGACTGTGCCTGAAGCGCTTAAAAATCCCAGCCCTAAAGAAACTAGCTTGATCGTTAAAACATATTCGCCTTGCTCTCGCGCTTGCCGAACATAGCCACAGCGGCACAACTCTGTCAGCAGCCGATGCGTGGCACTGAGTGGTATGCCTAGCGTATCGGCAATCATCGATACGGTTTGCCCCTCTGGATGAGCAGCAAGTTGTTCAAGGGCACGGAAGCTTCGCTCCAAAAGACTACTCATATATTGGTTCTGAATTTGTGATGTGAGGTCAATGATACTGATTCGTCTTTTTTTACTGATCAATCAATTTTATAAAAGTGGAAAGACTTTCCATTTTTACGAATACAATTAAAACGTTCTCTCATTTCATTTTTTAAAAGGATTCGTCATGCAGTTTCAACGCCTTCACATGCTTCTCGCAACCCTAGTGCTCGGATACGCCTTCTGCGCTTCTGCACAGGATATTCAAGAAAGAACCATCAAATTCGGACATCTCAATAATGCCGACCATCCCGTCAGCTTTGGCGTGAAACGCTTTGGCGAATTGGTCTTGGCCAAAAGTGGTGGAAAGATGAAAGTTCAAGAATTTCCATCGTCAACGCTCGGCAACGAGCTGCAACAGCAG
>JANXRP010000182.1 GCA_025352965.1 Comamonadaceae bacterium | reverse complement strand
CTGCCCATCGGTGCAGTGACTTGGGGCTTGGTGGTTATTTTTTCTGCTTGGATTGTGCTGGATTTGACCTATCTCAAAGTCTCTAGCGGCTTGTCACAAACCACCTACGACACGATGATGCGCAATCGCTTCTATGCCGCTGAGCCTGATCCTAGACTTGTAATTGTGGACATTGACGAAGCCTCGCTTGCCCGTATGAGCAAAGAGTTTGGTCGCTGGCCTTGGCCACGCGATACGCTGGCGAGTGTGCAAGATTTTATTGAACGCGAAGCGCCTCTCGCCATTGTGTGGGATGTTGCATTTGCCGATGCCGACCGCTTAAGCCCAGGCGGTGACGCTGCGTTTAATGAGTCGGCAAAACGCAGCAGCCACAGCCACTATTCGGTGATCCGATTACCTGCAGCTAACGACAAGCAAAGCCTGCTCACACGCAAAGATCTGCCCACACTATGGGTCAAAGCAGCAGACGCTGGCAAACCAGACACGACGCTGGCGGCCATCGTGCCCGTATTGCCCAGCATTGCGGCTGGACATTTAGGTTTTAACAACGGCTATCCCGACAGCGACGGTGTACTGCGCCGCTATCGCTACTCAGAAACACTGCTAGATGGATCCATCATTCAATCTACACCTATGAGCGCAGCAGTCAGCGTGTCACCCGCCTTGCAAGATCCGCTTTTAAGCATCCCACAAAATTTAAATAAGCACAGCGTCGACACGGGCACACTCATCGGTTGGCGCAAAAACCCAGAAGCCTATCCTAAGCTCAGTTTTGCCGACGTGTTTGCTAAGGCCGAAGGCGATAAGTCCAAACAGGACGTACCTTCGTTCAAAGGCAAAATTGTTGTTGTCGGCTCAACAGCGCCCAGTCTGCACGATATTCACCCGACACCTTTGGCTTCTTTTCAAGCAGGCGTAGAGAGCTTAGCCACCGTATTGGATAACGCGCTCAATGCACGCTTTGTGCACGAAGTGCCGCGCTGGATTCAAGCCTTGATCGCGATTAGTTTGTGTGCGGGTTTGGCATTGTGGGTGCGTCGTTTTGGCATTGCCTCTCTCGACGGTGCTTTGGTCGTTTTGCCTGGTGCGCTGCTTGGTATTAGTTATTTGTCGCTCAATTTATTACCCGTGTTTTTAGATTTGCAATTGGCTGCTGGTGCGGTCCTCCTATTTTTGGCAGCACTTCGGGCTTGGAATAATTTCAGGCGCAACTACTGGTGCAGCATGCCTAATACGGCTGAGGCTGTCATGCCTATACAGCGCGCGCATGACAAACCGTTTGCCGATACGGGGCTAGACCACTTAATTGATTGGCTTGAGGCGCACGCGCCTGACTGCCGCGTCGTCGGCGGCGATGCGACAAGCGCTTGGCCATCCAAGCTACGATGGTCAGAATTAGCCAGCCGCATTGGTATTGCTGGCCCCGTTGACCAGTTAGTTCACCTGCAAAGCTGTTTGCCAAACAATGTGACAGCCTCTAAATACATACGCATTGAAGGCGACATGACAAAAGCCAGTATTGTTCACGCATTTTTTAGGAGTTACTCATGAAGTTCACGCACAAAATCATCGCCGCAACCTTGGCTGCAAGCCTTGCTGGGTATGGTCTTGCACAGAGCTCATCGCTCACCAGAGCAACCGAGTTGCGTGCCGACAAAATGGGATCGGCCAGTGTTGTGTCCGAGCTTGCCGTAGGTTCAGCAGTGCAAATTGTTAGCCTAGAGGGCGGCTGGGCGCAGGTACAAGCTGGCGGTAAATTGGGTTGGGTACGCGCCAGTAGTTTGTCTTTAAACGCGGGGGCATCTAGCGCGTCTAGCCTTTCAGCAGGACGAGAAGCCAAAGGCAATGTCGCCCTCACACTGGGTGTGCGCAGCCTTGGCGGTAAAGCCTTGGAAGAGCGTAGCAACCGCCACGCACTCATCATCGGTATTGGCCGTTATGGCGATGCCAGCATCCCTGCCTTGCCTGGCGCACACATTGACCGCGAGTCGGCTACACAAATGGCGCAGGCGATGCAAGTGCCGACCAGCAATATCACCTATTTGCAAGACGACCAAGCCACGGCGGCGGGCATTCGCAATGCGCTCGCCGCTTTGAACAACCGCGTCGCTGAAGGCGACCGCGTATTTATCCATTACTCTGGGCACGGTACGCGCTATATGGACAAAGCTGCGGGTGGCTGCGTAGAAGCGCTGCTAGCTTATGAGGGCACCACCAACGCCACGATCCCTAACAAAGAAATGGCTACCCTGCTCTCGCCTATTACCAACAAGACCGATAAGCTGTTTGTGATGTACGACGCATGTCACTCTGGCGGCATTATCAGCAGCGCATCCACCGTGCGGACACGTGGCATCTTCAACACCAACGACGAAGGCGCGTTGCGTCCTAAATTTGCTGCTATTAGCGAGGAATGCAGCAGACCCGTCAACGTAAAAACACGAAACCTGTTGGTCGAAGCTGTTGCACAAAATGCACTGCCACAAGACATCGTACATGTCTCTAGCTCACGCAACGACGAAGTCAGCTTTGATGATCAAGAAAAGGGAGGTTTGGCCACTGAATTTATGCGCGACTGTATGCTGCGAGACGCCAAAGATTTGGATAAATCGGGCTCAATCAGCGTAGACGAAATCAGGCAGTGCGCACAAATAAAAATTAATGATCGGATGCAGGGCGACCCGCTCTACAAAGCACACAATATTTCACTCACTGGAAATGCGGATTTTGTGCCTGCATGGTTTAGCCAGCCAGTAGCGGCTGCCCCGCAGGCCATAACAACTGTGGCCTCCACAAGTACCAGTGCGGCGACAGAAGTGATTGCAGCACTCACAGGCGAGCAAGCACTCAAGCGTTTATTTGATCAACGCGACGGTAAGCGCAAAGTTGAAGTGACAGCGGCTAAAACACAACTCAAAATAGGCCAAGACACGATAGACTTTAGCGTCAAATCAAGCAAGTCTGGCTACGTTTATGTGGCGCTGGCTGGCTCGGACAATAAATCGCTCTACGTTTTGTTCCCGAACGATCTCGACAAAAACAATCGAATTGAAGCGGGTCAAACCATGTTGCTGCCCCGCCCTAACTGGAAGGTGCGCTCGCAAGGCCCTGAAGGCAGCAATCAATTACTCGTTTTTGTCAGTGATGGTCCTCGTGATCTCTCTAGCTTGTCAAAAAGCAAAGCAGGGCCGTTTATCGTGTCTTTGAATAATACAGAAGGGCGTGCTGAACTGGGCGCACTCATGAGTCGCTCGGCGATTGGCGCTAATGCGGGTTGCGCGGCAACAGCAGCTCGCGCAAGCAACCCGCAGTGCTCGGATGCTTTTGGCGCAGCAATGTTGCGTGTGGATGAAGTCAAATGATCTGGCGACTCAGCAAAACACTCTGTTCAGGTGCTTTGCTGTGCGGTTTAGCCCCAAGTGTTACCGCGCAAAACACCCCACAAGCCACGCCAGCCGTGGCTTCCGTTTTTGTAACTAGCTTCAATTTAGTCGGTGCGGATGCCCTACCGCCTGGCTTACTCGACCCCTATTTGTCTGAGCACACGATGCAAAAAAAGACTTTGGTCGAATTGCGTAAATTAGCGGCGCAATTGGAGAAGCAACTACAAACACAATACGGGCTCTCATCAGCCAAAGTGTGGGTTCCCCTGCAAGAGGATAAGCTAGGCGTGGTTGATTTGCGTGTGCTGCCAGGACAAATTCGACAAGTCCGCTTAGCGAGGCCAGCTACAAGCGACCGAGAGACGCGTGCACTGGCATTGCTCACCGAGCAATTCAAACCCGGCACCTTGCTGGAGCAAGCGGCACTAGAGCGCACCTCCGTTGCACTTACAAAATTGTTGGGTGAAACACCAAAATTAACGCTTACTCCCTCGTCCACCATGGGGCAATACGACCTTGTGCTGGAACCTATTCAGCTTGAAAAATATAGCCTCAGCACAAGCATTGATAACTTAGGTAGCCGCTACACCAATGTACCGCGTGATAAAACACAACTACAAATTCGAAACAATTTGTTCAACGCTGATGTACTCAGTTTTGCAGGACAACTACTCACACCCAATCAAAAAACACTTCAAACCCGCTATGAAGTGCCGCTGGGCCTATCCGACTTCAAGCTGGGTATTAGCAATATATCGGCGCGTTACCAATTGGTCGATGCCTATGCCTCGCTACAAGCCAAAGGCGACTCGCACATCACAGGCGTTGACCTCAGCAACCACTTGCTACGTAGCCCAAACCTGAATCTCACCCTACGCGGTGAGGCGCAAAGCAAACGCACACGTAGCTTGCAGGCGGGCGTACCCGTCACCGACCGCCGTATACATGCTTTTAACCTTGGGCTATTTGGCGATGGCCCTGCGCTCGGAGGTACACGATCTGGTAATTTAGTTTTGACAACAGGTCACGTCGATATGTCACTGGTTGCCAACGACGTGACTGCCGATACAGCGCAAATCGCGGGGCGCTATCAAAAGCTGACCGCACGCGGCGAGCAATCGGTGGCCTTAGGGCAAAGTCAACGTGCACAAGTTAATCTCAGTGTGCAGCGGGCACGCAAAAACCTAGACTCTACGGAATCTATGTTGGTGGGCGGCATCAGCGGTGTGCGTGCCTACCCAATTGGCGAGGCTGCATCGGATATGGGGGCGGTACTCAATTTAGAGTTGCACCACCGCTGGAATGAACAGTGGCGTGGCCTCCTGTTCTACGACCAAGGATGGGTCACGCTCAGGCAATCCATGGTGGCAGGCACAACCACGGCCAACAACTACATCTTGAACGGTGCAGGCTTTAGTGTGGTCTGGTCGCCTACGCCCAGTACTGAGATGGCCTTGATGCCCGCCTGGAAGCTTCGCGCCAACCCTGCAGCCGATACCACCACTGGCGCAGACTCGGACGGGCGAACAAGCAAAATGCGACTGTGGCTTTTTGCCACGCAGCAGTTTTAAGGAGCTAAGCCATGTCCAAAATTCAAGTCCTCTTCATTCACGCTCTTTGGCTATGCACCATGGGTTTTGGATTCACAGCGCAAGCTGAAATTTGTAGGCCTCTAGGCAGCCCTAAATGCGCAGATTCTGTACACGTCATCCCACGCTTAGTACCTATTGAAAATACCGCCACTAAGCTGACGACAACAACTACAGCATCTGGAACGCAAACCATTAGCAAACCACGTGCTACGGTAACAGCTGTTGCCAATCCCTTTATCAAAATAGCGCCCATCGTCATTATTCCGCGCTCAGGCACTGCTACCGCTTGGCGTGCCGCACTGTTTAACTCGGCGAACGTCGCACTTGATAAAAACCCCTCTGTGGCAACACTACCTGGCTGCGGAGCAGGGCAAGATGGCAACTGCATTGCAAACGCACCTGAGCGCAACATTGCATCAGCCAGTTCAACCGACAAAGACAACGACAGCGTTGCCGCCAAACCCATCGAACGCCGTCGCGCATTAGTGATTGGCAATACCGAATACGCCTCACCCATAACCTCCTTACCTGGAACAGCCAAAGATGCAGCCGATATCAGCAAGACACTCACAAATCAAGGCTTTGAGGTCGTCTCTCTAGCGGACGCAAGCCGCGAAGGCACAGTGCGAGCTTTTAATCATCTCATTCGCACAACGGGTGAAAATGACAGCGTCATCATCTACTACGCGGGACATGGTCATATTCACCCTGGTTCTGCCTCGGGCTATTGGTTGCCTGCTGACGCCGACGTGGAGAATCCCAAAACTTGGATTTCAAACGCTGACATCTCACGCATGCTCACCAATATTGGCGCTAAACAAATTTTGCTGGTATCTGATAGCTGCTTCTCTGGCGCCCTGACCCGTGAAGCAGAGGCTAGCAATACCAAATCCATCAGCACGAACGCCATTTTGAAGCGCCGCTCCGTAGCCGTTATGTCTTCAGGTAGCGAAGAGCCCGTAGCAGACAGCTTTGGCGAAGGCAACTCACCGTTTGCGGATGCACTACTTAAAAAATTAAGCGCCCTAAATGACAAAAAAGAACCGCTGCGTGCGCAAGCGGCACTGGAGAGTATTCGCGAAGAGGTCTCCAAAAATAGTCCACAGACACCGCAGTACGGCGTGTTGATGTCGGCGGGTCATACCACAGGCGGTGATTATTTGTTCGGCGGAAAGTGAAATAATGTAGGTTATGAAGCTCCTAGCTAAATTACTCATCCTCACATGCGTGCTCTCTTGGACGTATGTTGTGCGCGCACAAGTACAAGGCGAAAGCCGTTTAGCACTTTTGATTGGCAATGCGAACTACAAATCATCGCCACTTAAAAACCCTGTCAATGATGTCCGCTTGATGGAGGCTGCCTTAACGGATGCTGGCTTCACCATCATCAAGGCCGAGAATGCCTCTCGCCGCGAAATGCAGCGCATTGTTCGCGACTTTGGCGAGCGACTCAAGCAATCGGGTGGCGTAGGACTTTTTTATTTTGCGGGTCACGGCGTACAGGTCAAGGGTGCTAACTATTTAGTCCCAGTCGATGCTGACATCCGCGCAGAAGACGAAGTTGCATTTGACTCCATTGATGCGCAGTCCGTCCTAGAAAAAATGGAGACCGCCAAAAACCGCATCAATCTTTTAATCTTGGATGCCTGCCGCGACAACCCTTTTGCCAAGGGCTCACGCTCTGGCACGGCAGGTCTTGCCACGATGAGTGCGCCCAGCGGTTCGCTGGTTGCGTACTCGACCTCACCAGGCTCTGTCGCATCCGATGGCACAGGGAATAACGGGCTTTATACGCAACACCTAGCAGCTGTTATGCGCATGCCCGACATGCCAATTGAAGAGGTTTTTAAGCGCGTACGTGCGAACGTGCGCAAAGACAGCGCCAATCAGCAAACACCTTGGGAAAACACAGCGCTTGAAGGTAATTTTTATTTTAAAAAATCTCCTCCAGTTGTGGTCGCAGCCGTGACACCAACGCTCGCGCCTATGGCAGCAACGGCTGCGCCCAACATGATGATGGTGGAGTTGGCTTATTGGGAAAGTATTAAAAACAGTAACCGCCCTTTTGAGTTAGAGGCTTATGTTGAGCAATTTCCAAGCGGTGCTTTTGTCGGTTTAGCCAAAGCAAGGTTGCGGGAGGTCGCCAGAGAGATAAAGACCGCTGAAGAAGCAAGGCTAGCAAGGATTGCTGTCGCGCCACAGACCACGGCGCAGCCTCAAATGATCGCTATGGCAACGCCTAGCTCCAACCCAGTGATTGCGCCGATGACGTCAAGCGCCGTTTCGCCTATCAGTGCAATTGCCTTCACAGAGGGGCAGCGCATTGGCACGCTCGTGGTACACGACCGTGTCTTCAATAACAAGGCAGAAATCAAAGTCACAGTGACTGAAAAGAGCGCGACCTATACGGCCTTTAGTTCGGGTGACAAAATCGCAACGGATGGGCAAGTATTGGCTGTTCGTTTTGGCGAGGTCGTCCTCAATCAAGTCAGAGGTGCTTTATGGAAGTTCCCGCTACGAGTAGGCGACAAAGGGCAGGCAGATGTGAGCTCTGGCGGTTTAAACGGTAGCGTGCAATGGCAAATTAAAGCGGGGGCAGCACCTAGCGACCTTGTCGTTCAAGTTGAATTTGCGTTAACTGGTGGTAATGGAGCAATGAGTTCTAGAACGGGTACTTGGTCAGGTGACTACAGCGCCAAGCAGCAAATTCCAGTGGCCACTAGCTTTACCCTGCGTGCTGCCGCTGGGGGAGTGGGGACACGACCGCAAATCGTTACCACCAGTCTCGCGCCCTAACGGCTTAGATATGAGAGCTATAAAGCTTGCCACAGTTATTGTTAGCGTGGCGATGCTCGCTATACCCGCCACCGCCCAAGCCCCGAGCGACATACGTATTGCCCTGATCATTGGCAACTCGGACTATCCTGGTGGTATGGCACTAGCCAACCCATCCAACGATGCCAAAGACATGGCTGCAACACTCAAGAACATGGGCTTTGGTGTCATTGAAGTCGTCAATGCAAACAAAGAACAAATGCTGGCTGCCATCGACAAAACCAGTAAAAACCTCCATGGGAAAAACGGGGTGGGTATGCTGTTTTATGCAGGGCATGGTTTGCAACTAGATTGGCACAACTACATGGTGCCTATCGATGCCAAATTGAATTCAGCAAGCGACGTACCGCGTAGCACTGTAGATATTGAAATGGTCATGTCCGCTTTTAAAGCAGCAGGCAATCGCATGAACATTGTCGTGCTGGATGCCTGCCGCGACAACCCTTTTGCTGATAGCAAAACGGCATCCAGCAAAGGTCTTGCGCCGCTAGACGCGCCGACGGGGACTTTTCTTGCTTATGCCACGGCACCTGGCAATGTGGCAGCCGATGGCGTAGCAGGATCGAAGAATGGACTCTACACAGGATTTTTGCTACAAGAGCTACAAAAACCAACGGCGCGAATTGAGGACGTTTTTAAACGCGTGAGATTCGCCGTACGCAAGGCTAGCAATGGCACGCAAATTCCTTGGGAGGCAACCAGCTTAGAAGATGACTTTATTTTTAACTCTGGCATCAAGAAAGCCGTACGCCTAACCGAAGATGACAAAGACAAGCTATACGATGCAGAAAGCGCTGAGTGGGACCAAATTAAAGATTCCACTCGCGTGGATGACTTTTATGCCTTTGTTCAAAAGTATCCTTCAGGACTTTTTTCGCAAGCAGCAATGGGCAGCATTGACAGACTCAATCAAGCCAAAGTGGTGGCCTACGTTGACCGAAGCGGCATCCGGCATGATGCCAATCAATCGGTGTATCGTGTTGGCGACGCTATCGAAATCCAACGCAAAGACGACATGGGGCAGGTGCTTAGAAGTCGTAGTCCGCAGATTTTGAGTATTGAAAACGGCATTGTTCGCATTGCGGGCGGCGGCATCCTCACAACTAAAGGCGAAGTTGTGCAGGGGCAAGGCAATCGCTACAACCCACCTCGCCCCACGCGTCCCGCAGATGGACTCATCGTTGGGAAACGGTGGACTTCACGTAGCGCAGTTGCCCCCCTAAATGCACCTGTGGGCACTGTGGACACCGAGGGAAAGCCATCAATCTTTCTCGTGAACATGTTTAACAAAGAAGTCAGGCGCGGCGCTATGCAACAGCAGCGCCAAGACATGCAGCAGCAACGCCAAGCTATTCAGCAAGGCATGCTAATGCGCCAAAAGGCTAGCGCTGGCAATTGGATGGAAGAAGAAGGACAGGTATTGGCGCTTGAGACGATCACCGTGCCCGCTGGGACTTTTAAAGCATTCAAAATTGAAGTCAACTCCACAAGACGCAACGGCGCAGATGTCAAAAACACCTATTGGATGCTGCCCGATTTTGGCTTCCCCATCAGACAGCAAATAGAAATGCGGCGACCGAATGGAAAAATTGATCGGTGGAGTGAAGAAGCTGTTAGTTTGACTCGTGGCGCGTCATAATAAAGGCTGTCTACCGTAAGGAGCTAACCATGAACCGACTCAAAACCGTCCCCAAGCGCTTGGTCGCGACTGCTTTAGCCGCTGCAGGCCTGCTCACCTTTAGCGCGACAGCCCAAGCGCCGAACGATGTGCGGATTGCGCTCATTATTGGCAATTCGGCCTATCCTGGGCAAATGGCGCTGGCAAACCCCGCTAACGATGCCAAAGACATGGCTGCCACGCTACGCAATATGGGATTTGGCGTGATCGAAGTCATTGATTCCGATCGCACCAAAATGATAGAGTCGATTGAACGCACTAGCAAAGCCTTGGCGGGTAAACAAGGCATTGGCATGTTGTTTTATGCAGGTCACGGCTTGCAACTAGATTGGCGTAACTACATGGTACCCATCGATGCCAAGCTAGCCTCAGCTGCTGATGTGCCCAAGCAGGCCGTAGATATTGAGCAGGTCATGACAACCTTTAAGTCGGCTGGCAACCGCATGAACATTGTGGTGCTAGATGCCTGCCGTGACGATCCATTTGCCAATGGCAAAACATCGAGCGGCAAAGGGCTTGCGCCGCTTGATGCGCCCACGGGCACATTCTTAGCCTACGCTACAGCGCCTGGCAACGTGGCGCAAGATGGAACGGGGAAAAATGGACTCTATACGGGATTTTTGTTGCAAGAGCTGCAAAAGCCAAATGCTAGTATCGAGAACGTCTTTAAGCGGGTTCGCTTTGCAGTGCGCAAAGCCAGTGACGGAGCGCAAATTCCGTGGGAGACCACCAGCCTTGAAGATGACTTTGTCTTTAACTCAGGCATCAAAAAGGTAGTCAAACTGACCGAAGACCAAAAAGAGAAGCAGTTCGATATTGAAAAGGCGGACTGGGACAAAATTAAAGACAGCACCAGCGCCGATCCGTTTTATGCCTTTGTGCAAAAGTATCCAAACGGTTTGCTGACGGCCTCCGCACAGTCCGCGATTGACAGATTGAACGAAGCCAAGACCAAGGCATTTACCGACAAGGCTGGCGTTGTGGTTCAAACATCTTCGGTCTTTAAATACACCGTAGGCCATGCTGTTGACTATGTGCGTAAAGACGGCTACTCCAAAGCAGAAATATTACGCCGCACAGCACGTATTTCTTCAGTGCAAAACGGGCTTGTCACTTTTTCAAACGGTACGGTGATCACTACTTCGGGCGAGGTGGTGCGCCGTGGTTCCGATGGTGTGGTTTTTGATCCACCCATACCGCAGTTGCCCCCTGAGGGATTCGCAGTTGGTAAAAAATGGGAAAGCCGCTCTACGCTTACACCCACAACGGGGCCAGCCGCAGGGCAAAAGGGCTGGACTGAAATGAATGCGAAGGTAGTAGCGCTAGAAACCATTACGGTACCCGCTGGCACATTCAAAGCATACAAAATTGAGACAGAAGGCGTTAATCGTTGGGGCATCCGTCAAAAAATAACGACGTGGATAGAACCTACGACGATGTTCAGTATTAAAACGATATTTGACAGTCGCAGGCTTGCTTCAGGGGCATACAGCGGTGCAGATATTTGGACTGAAGAAGCCGTATCTATCACGCGAGGTAATCCGAGTTAATCAACCTTTAACCATGCCCCCGATAATCGGGGTATGGCTTTAATTTCTCTCTTAGACGCTCAACTCGCTTTTGGGCACTTCGCACTTCTTGACCACACCGATTTCTCGCTTGAACCCAACGAACGCGTTGGGTTAATTGGCCGCAACGGCGCAGGCAAATCGTCACTCCTCAAAATCTTTGCAGGCATGCACGCGTTTGACGACGGTGCGCTGCATAAACAAAACGGTATCCGCATTGCCTACGTGGCTCAGGAGCCCATATTGGACAGCGCTTCCAGCGTGTTTGAGGCAGTCAGCGTGGGGCTTGAGCCCTTGATTGCTGCAATTGATTTGTATTGCGCAGGCGAGGCGGATAACTTGGACGAGCTGCAAACGCAAATCGAACGCCTTGGCGGTTGGAACTGGGAGCAGCGCGTGGATGAAGCCATCGAACGCCTTGGCTTGCCGCGTGAAAGCTTAATTGGCACGCTATCGGGCGGTATGAAAAAGCGTGTGGCACTAGCGCAAGCGCTGGTCACCGAGCCCGATGTGCTGCTGCTTGACGAGCCAACCAATCACTTAGATTTAAACGCGATTACATGGCTGGAGGGCTTGCTGATTGCCTTCAAGGGTAGCTTAATTGCCATCACGCATGATCGATCATTTTTAGATGCAGTCGCGACGCGCATTGTGGAACTCGACCGAGGCAAGCTGCGCGATTACCCTGGCAATTTCAGCGCCTACGTCACGCAAAAAGCAGAGCAGCTAGAGATTGAAGCGACGGTAAACGCCAAAGCCGACAAGCTCTTGGCGCAAGAAGAAATTTGGATCAGAAAAGGCGTGGAAGCCCGCCGTACAAGGGCGCAAGGGCGTATTACGCGTTTGCAAGATATGCGCGCGCAGCGTGCCGCAAGGCGCGATCAACTAGGACGTGTGAACTTAGACGTAAGCTCTGGCGAGCGCAGCGGGAAGATTGTGGCGGAGTTGGTGGATGTATGTAAAGCATTCAACAAAGTCATCGTCAAAGACTTCACATCAACCATCATGCGTGGCGACAAAGTGGGGCTCATCGCCCCCAACGGCGCAGGTAAAACGACGCTGCTCAAAATCATTTTGGGCGAGCTTGACGCAGACTCAGGCAAGGTGCGCCAAGGCGCGAATCTTAGCGTGGCGTATTTCGATCAAATGCGCGATGCACTCGATTTAGATGCAACGCTGGAGGACTTTATTAGCCCAGGTTCGGAATGGGTAGAAATTGGTGGCAACAAAAAACACGTGAAGAGCTACCTTGCCGACTTCTTGTTTGAGCCTGCGCGGGCACTGTCGCCCGTTCGCAGTCTGAGCGGCGGTGAGCGCAATCGACTGCTCTTGGCACGCCTGTTTGCAAGACCTGCCAACGTTTTGGTGCTGGACGAACCGACCAACGACCTCGATATTGATACGCTGGAACTGCTTGAAGATTTGCTCCAGCAATTTGACGGCACCGTATTTTTGGTCAGCCATGACCGCACTTTTTTGGATAACGTCGTCACTAGCACCATCGTCTATGAAGGTCAAACGCAGGCAGGGATGTGGCGCGAGTACGAAGGCGGCGTGTCTGACTGGTTGATTCAAAGTGAGCGGGCAAAAAAACTGACTGCTAACAAACCAAATACCAAAGCGCTCCCCACCCCAAAAGCCTCTGGCACATCAACCGCCTACCCCTCTGTCGCCCTTGGCGACATCCCCCCGAAGGGGGGAACTTCATCGACACTTAAGAAAAAACTCGGCTTCAAAGATCAGCGCGAACTCGACGGCCTGCCTGCCAAAATTGAATCGTTAGAGGGTGAACAAACCACGCTTCGCGCTGAGCTGGCCGAAGGCTCAGTGTTTGCCAAAAACCCTGACCGCGCGACGGCGCTTCTCAAACGTGACGCGGAGATTGAATCTGCGCTGCTTGTGGCCTTGGAGCGGTGGGAAAATCTCTCTAGTTAATTTTTTAGGAGTAATACATGGATTTAGGCATCAAAGGTCGCACCGCCTTGGTTTGCGGCGCAAGCAAGGGATTGGGCTACGGTTGCGCTGAGGCGCTAGTGCGCGAGGGCGTCAATGTCGTCATCGTTGCGCGAACCGCAGATGCGCTGGAAACCGCAGCAGCCAAGCTTCGCGCTATCAATAGCAGCGTCACGGTCAACGCCGTGGCGACCGACATCACGACTGCCGCAGGACGCGCAGCGGTGTTTGCTGCGTACTCAGATTACGACATCGTAGTCACCAATGCAGGCGGTCCGCCAACAGGCGACTTCCGCGACTGGAACCGCGATGTGTGGGTGGCGGCATTGGATGCCAACATGCTGACGCCGATTGAACTGATTAAAGCCACCATTGACGGCATGATGGCGCGCGGCTTTGGGCGCATCATCAACATCACCTCCAGCGCCGTCAAAGCGCCGATTGATATTTTGGGACTCTCCAACGGCGCACGGAGTGGTCTCACAGGTTTTGTAGCAGGCGTGGCACGCGGCGGTGCGGTTGCCAAAAATGTCACGATCAACAATATGTTGCCCGGTATTTTTGATACTGACCGCATCGTCAGCAACTTTGCAGCACAGGCCAAAAAGTCAGGACAAAGCTTGGAAGAAGTTCGCGCGGCTAGAGTGAACGCACATCCCGCCAAGCGTTTAGGTACGCCTGATGAGTTTGGTGCGACTTGTGCATTTTTATGCAGCCAGCACGCCAGCTACATCAACGGGCAGAACGTACTGATAGATGGTGGCGGCTATCCCGGAACTTTTTAAACCGCCGCTTCAAAATTGGATGCGCAAGCGTATTTCCAGCAAGGCAATGCCCATATGCATTCGGGCAAGCCACTGCTGGCACGTGCCTGCTACGAACACGCTACTGTGCTTGACCCAAACCTTGGTGACGCACACTTCAATTTAGGCGCAACCTACCAAGCGCAGGGCCTTCACCACTTGGCGCTACCGCATTACGAGCGTGGCGTGGCGCTGATGCCTGATCCCAGTATCTACCTTGGCAATGTGCTCAACACCAAGATGCGCATTTGCGATTGGCAAGGTTTGGATGCTTTGATCTCGCAAATCGAGTCCCGAGTACTAGCTGGACAAAGAACATGTCCACCGTTCCAAATTATTTCTTTCTCAGGCTCGCCAGATGTGCAGCGCAAAGCTGCGGCGCTTTGGGTGGATGCCTATCCTGCTTTGCCAGATGCTGGCAACTTCACACCCCGTCAAAAGCGAGCTGGTGAGAAGATTCGGATCGCGTATTTCTCAGCCGATTTTCAATCGCATCCCGTGTCGTATCTCACGGCTGAAATGTTTGAGTTGCATGACAAAACGCAGTTTGAGCTGATTGCGTTTTCTACTGGACACGCCAGCGAGAGTGATCCTTACCGTGCACGGGTGATGGCCGCTTTTGATCAATTTATCGACATCCGTGCCATGCAGGACGAAGCTGTCATCCTGATGGCAAGGCAGATGGAGATTGACGTGGCAGTCGATTTAACAGGGCTCACGCAGGGCGGTCGGACGGGTATTTTGATGGCACGCGTCGCGCCTGTGCAAATGCACTATTTGGGTTATCCAGCCACCACCTCAGCGTTCAATATGGATTACATGATTAGCGACGAGGTGCTTGTGCCTGAACACTCTCGCCAGCATTACAGCGAAAGCATGATGTATTTGCCGTACTGCTTTCAAGTCAGTGACAGGCAACGTCCCGCCGCTAGCCTTACCCAGAATCTGCCTGCAAGCCGCATGGTGCTTGGCCTGCCCGAGGGCAGTTTTGTGTTTTGCAGCTTTTGTAACAGCTACAAAATCACGCCAGAAGTGTTTGATAGCTGGATGCGCATCTTGCAAGCTGCACCCAGTAGCGTACTCATGCTTTATGCCGATAGCGAGGCTGCACAAAGCAATCTGCGCCGCGAGGCCCAAACACGTGACGTGGATGCAAGCCGTTTGGTGTTTGGCGC
>JANXRP010000177.1 GCA_025352965.1 Comamonadaceae bacterium | reverse complement strand
GTGCTTAGTCGTTTGACTTGAAATCCCACGCCCCGCCCCAAGCTATCGTCATATCTATATTTCCTTTTAAAGGAACTCCTCATGCGAATCGACAAACTCACGACCAAATTTCAAGAATCACTGGCTGACGCGCAAAGTCTCGCCAATGGGAATGATCACGCCTACATCGAGCCTGCGCATCTGCTGGCGGCGATGTTGCGTCAAACAGACGGGCCACAAAGCTTGCTAGAGCGTGCGGGCATCAATGTTGCAGCGCTGATCACAGCCGCTGAATCCGCTATTGGCAAACTGCCCAGCGTTTCGGGCGGCGAGCAGGTGCAGCCGAGCCGCGATTTGTCTGCGCTGTTGCAAGCCGCAGAGAAGGAATCCATCAAACGTGGCGACGATTTTGTAGCCAGCGAGATGTTTTTTTTGGCGCTTTGTGACAGCAAGATAGATTTCGCCCAAGCCTTGCGTAGTAAGGGTTTGACGCGAAAGAGTTTGGATGCCGCCGTTAGCGCGGTGCGCGGTGGCGAGGGTGTGAAGAGCGCCGAGGCAGAAGGGCAGCGCGAGAGCTTAAAAAAATACTGTATCGATTTGACCGAACGCGCACGCATGGGCAAGCTCGATCCTGTGATTGGTCGTGACGATGAAATCCGCCGCACGATTCAAATTTTGCAGCGCCGCACTAAAAATAATCCTGTGCTGATTGGCGAGCCAGGTGTGGGTAAAACCGCGATTGTGGAAGGTCTTGCGCAGCGCATTGTGGCAGGTGAAGTGCCTGATTCACTCAAAGGCAAACGTGTGCTGTCGTTAGACATGGCGGCGCTTTTGGCGGGTGCAAAATTTAGAGGTGAGTTTGAGGAGCGCTTGAAGGCCGTGCTCAATGAATTGGCGAAAGACGAAGGCCAAACCATTGTGTTTATTGACGAGCTGCATACCATGGTGGGAGCTGGCAAGGCCGAAGGCGCCATGGATGCAGGCAATATGCTCAAGCCTGCTCTAGCGCGTGGCGAGCTGCACTGCGTGGGCGCAACGACGTTGTCGGAGTACCGCAAATACATCGAAAAAGATGCGGCGCTGGAGCGACGTTTTCAAAAGATTTTGGTGGGTGAGCCATCGGTTGAGGCCACGATTGCCATCCTGCGTGGCTTGCAAGAAAGGTACGAAGTGCACCACGGCGTGGAGATTACTGATCCTGCCATCGTGGCGGCGGCGGAGCTCTCGCATCGTTACATCACGGATCGCTTTTTGCCTGATAAAGCGATTGACTTGATAGACGAAGCCGCGGCCAAAATCAAGATTGAAATTGACTCCAAACCCGAGGTGATGGACAAACTGGATAGGCGTTTGATTCAGCTAAAAATTGAGCGCGAAGCGGTGCGTCGTGAGAAAGATGATTCTTCTAAAAAACGCTTTGAGTTGATCGAAGAAGAGATCATCGCACTGAATAAAGAAATTGCTGATTACGATGAAATTTGGCAAGCTGAAAAAGCGCAAGCGCAGGGCGGAGCACAGCTGAAGGAAAGCATTGATAAGTTGAAATTTCAAATTGAAGAGCTCACGCGTAAAGGTGATTTCAACAAGGTGGCTGAATTGCAATATGGCAAGCTACCTGAGTTAGAGAAGCAATACAAAGCGGCGCAAGACAGAGAGTCAAAAAATAAAGGTACTGCTGCGAAGCCTCGCCTGCTACGCACGCAAGTGGGGGCAGAAGAAATTGCCGAAGTGGTGAGCCGCGCAACGGGCATTCCCGTCTCCAAAATGCTGCAAGGCGAACGCGAAAAACTTTTACAAATGGAGACCAAGCTTCACGAGCGTGTTGTGGGTCAAGACGAGGCGATTGCAGCCGTGGCGAATGCGATTCGGCGCTCGCGTTCTGGCCTGTCCGATCCAAATAAGCCAACAGGATCTTTCCTCTTTTTGGGGCCCACAGGCGTGGGTAAAACCGAGCTGTGCAAAACGCTGGCCAGCTTTATGTTTGACAGCGCGGATCACTTGGTTCGCATCGACATGAGCGAGTTCATGGAGAAGCATTCGGTCAGCCGCATGATTGGCGCACCCCCTGGCTATGTAGGTTACGACGAAGGCGGCTACCTCACGGAAGCCGTGCGCCGTAAGCCTTATAGCGTGGTGTTGTTTGACGAGATTGAAAAAGCGCATCCCGATGTCTTTAATGTGTTGCTACAAGTGCTAGACGATGGCCGATTGACGGATGGGCAAGGTCGCACGGTGGACTTTAAAAACACGGTGATTGTGATGACCAGCAATATGGGCTCTCAAATTATTCAAGGCATGGCAGGTAAACCACAAGAAGAAATTAAAGACGCGGTGTTTGAAGAGCTGAAGAAATACATGCGCCCCGAGTTTTTAAATCGGATCGACGAGACCGTCGTGTTCCATGGTTTGGATGCCGCCAACATTGGTGCGATTGCCAAGATTCAATTGCAAACACTGGTGGAGCGCCTTGCCAAGATGGACTACACGCTTGCCGTCTCCGACGCGGCGATTGCCGAACTCGCCAAAGTGGGTTTCGATCCTGTGTTTGGTGCAAGGCCGCTCAAACGTGCGATTGCGCAGCGACTAGAAAATCCGCTTGCTAAGCTTTTGCTAGAGGGAAAATTTGAGCCGAAGAGCACGATCCACGTGACGGTCGATCCGATCCAAGCGCCAGGTGAGTTTCAGTTTGCTTGAGACTGCTTCTGCGCAAATGCCCAGCCCATCTCGGCTAGCGGCCTTGCGCCTCGTGCCGAGTTGACTGCTTGGGCGCTGGACGCCGTGCCCATTTCCACGCGCTTGGCGATGCCTTGCAAGATGGAGGCGAGTCTGAATAGGTTGTAGGCTAAATAAAAATTCCAATCAGCTTTAAGTAGCTCGGGGGTAAAGAAGCCAGTGCGCTGGCAATACTTTGCGATGTATTCCTCTTCTGATGGAATGCCAAGCGCCTTGTGATCGAGTCCACCAATGCCGCGGAATGAACCCGGTGGAATGTGCCACGCCATGCAGTGATAGCTAAAGTCGGCGAGTGGATGGCCTAGCGTCGAGAGCTCCCAATCCAGCACCGCAATCACGCGGTTCTCGGTGGGGTGGAACATCATGTTGTCGAGTCGGTAGTCACCGTGAACGATGGAGATCAGCGATTCGTCCTTGGCAGTCTCGGGCATATTGGCGGGTAGCCATTCCATCAGCCTGTCCATCGCCTCGATAGGCTCGGTGATGGATGCCACGTATTGCTTGGTCCAGCGACCGATGGACCGCGCAAAATAGTTGCCTGGCTTGCCATAGTTAGCAAGGCCGCGCTCGGCAAATTTCACCGTATGTAAGGCAGCTTGCACGCGGTTCATTTCATCGTAAATTTCGCCTCGATCTTTATTACTCATGTCAGGCAGCGCTTGATCCCACAGGATGCGACCTTGCATAAATTCCATGATGAAGAAGGCACGGCCAATGACAGATTCGTCTTCGCACAGCGCCAGCATTTCGGGTACAGGAACGCCTGTGCCGTAGAGACCGCGCATCACGGCAAATTCACGCTCAATCGCGTGAGCTGATGGCAATAGCTTGGCGGCAGGGCCGGGCTTGGCGCGCATCACGTAGCTACGGTTAGGTGTGATGAGTTTGTAGGTGGGATTGGACTGTCCACCTTTAAACATTTCAACGGTGAGCGGCCCTGCAAAACCTTTGACGTGCTTCACCATCCATGACGTGAGTGTCGTCTCGTCAATTTGGTGTTGTTCTGAGACAGCGCGTGTGCCAACAAATTGGTTGTAGTCCATAACAGAGGTCAATAGGCGAAGGTTGAATTAAACAGGGTGAATTTCGTGGCTGATTTGGAGCAGCAAGTCGCGATTGCGAATCACCAAGCCACCCGGTTCGATGCGAATGGCTTCCTCGCGCTCCATACTTTTGAGTTCTTGATTCACGCGTTGGCGTGATGCGCCAAGCAGCTGCGCCAGCTCTTCTTGTGCGAGGTGCAGGCTAATGCGAAATTCATTGGGATGATTGAGCGCGGGCACGCCGTAGCTGCGCTTCAAGTGCAGGAGTTGCTTGGCGAGTCGTGCCCGCAGTGGCAACGTGTTGAGATCTTCGATCAAGCCGAAGAGTTGCCGAATACGCCGCGCTTGCAGGCGCATCAGGGCTTCGTAAAACTCCACATGCTGAGACAAGATTTTTTGGAAATCTGCGCGGCTGACGCAAACGATGGTGGTGTTGCCGTGCGCATAGACATCGTGTGTGCGTTTGTCGCCGTCAAAAATAGAAACGTCCCCAAACCAAATACCAGGTTCTAGGTAGGCAAAAATAATGTGCTTACCAGAAAGGGATGTCGAGCTCACGCGGGCCGCGCCTTTGGCGCAAGCAATCCAGTCGGTGGCAGGCTCGCCGCGTGCCGAAATTAAATCGCCATCGTGAAAACGTTTGACGTAAATGCAGCGCAAGATGTCGTGCTTGAGCGCAGGCGATAGCGTAGAAAACCAGCGCCCGCCGTTGATGGCGAGGCGTTCTTCAGGCGTGATGATCGGCTCTTGAGTGTCTTCGTCAAAATCTAAAATTTCACGGCGCATGGGGTTCGGATCAATCTTTGTAACGAGGGGGGCGTTTGCCCAAAAACGCTTCAATTCCCTCTTGGGCGTTCGCGTGGTGCAGGTTTTTGACGAAGTGTACGCGCTCGTTATCCAATTGCGTATGCAGATTGCTTGTTTGTGCCGATTGGGTTAGCTCTTTGATACTGGCCATGACGTTGGGCGCGCGTGCATTCAAGCTGGAAGCCAATACCAGTGCGGCCTCCAGGGCATCCCCGGCATCAGATAGCTGATTGACTAAGCCTAGCTGATGGAGGCGATCCGCTGTTTGTCGCTCAGCGGTGAGCATCCACTCCATCGCTAAGTTGGCGGGTAATTTTTGTGTGAGCTGCCAACTACCGCCGCCATCGGGTGAGAGCCCAACCGTGCTGTACGACATGACAAAAATGGCGTTACGTGCTGCCACCAATAAATCGCAAGCCAGTGCTAGCGAAAAGCCCGCGCCTGCCGCCGCGCCTTCCACGGCAGCAATGACGGGCTTGGGATAGGTGCGAATGCACTCGATAAAACCATGCAAGCCTTCAATGCTTTGGCTTTGTACTTCAGGTGGTTGCTGGCGGTTGGCTAGCAGGCGATTGAGGTTGCCACCCGCGCAAAAGTTAGCGCCTTCGCCAGTGATGATGATCGAGCGAACATCGGGATTGTTCTCCGCAGCATTGAGCGCCTCGATGCCCGCCGCATACATCTCAGGACCTAGCGCGTTGCGCATCTCGGGATGACTAATCGTGAGGATGAGCGTTTGATCCTTGACGGAAGTTTTAAGCTGTGCGGTCAACTTATTCCCCTTGCAGCAAACTGAGACCCAGTGCACCACGCCTACGCAGCCAAGGGCTTGGGCGATAGCGTGGGTCGCCATACACGGTTTGCATATTGAACAGCACTTCCAGCACGTTGGTCGGGCCGTAGTGGTTGCCCATGGCGAGCGGGCCGCGTGGATAGCCAAGCCCCAGCGTCACAGCCAATTCCAAATCTTGCGGCGAACACACACTTTGCTGGCACATATCGGTGGCGATATTGATGATGGTAGCAATCACACGCTGCGTGACAAAACCTGCGCTATCGCGGATGACGCTGACTGCTTTGCCGTCGCGGGCAAAGAGGGCATGCGCCGCATCCCGCATATCGGGGCGAGTCATGGGGTTGGTGGCGAGTACACGGCGCTTGGTCTCTTTATCGTCAATCAGCATGTCGATGCCCACGGTGCGGGCGGGATCTAACCGTTCAACAACGGCAACGGTTGTCACATCAAAGCCCAGTGGCGCAACGATGGTGAGCGCTTCCATGGACGGGGACTGCCCCGTTTCAATTTTTGCACCAAGGTCTTTTAAAAGTTGCAACAGCTCACTTTTGCGCGCCGCGCGGGTACTGACCCACACGGGGGGCATTTGGGAGACCACAGGTGCTGGGGCTTCTGGAGCAATGACGGCTTGTCCATCTTTGTAATCATAGAAACCAGCCCCCACTTTTTTGCCGACCACGCCGCCTGCCAAACGCTGCGCGGTAATGACACTGGGGCGATAGCGCGGCTCGTCAAAGTATTGACGATAGACCGACTCCATCACGGGATGCGAGACATCGAGCGCGGTTAAATCCATCAGTTCAAAAGGGCCCAGCTTGAAGCCCACTTGATCGCGCAAGATGCGGTCAATCGTCACGAAGTCTGTGACACTCTCTTGCACGATGCGCAGAGCCTCCGTGCCGTAGCCCCGCCCCGCGTGATTGACGATAAAGCCTGGCGTGTCTTGCGCCGTCACGGGTGTGTGTCCCATTTGTTTGGCGAAGGCGGTGAGTTGGTCGCACACAAACGCAGAAGTTTTGAGCCCTGCAATGACTTCGACCACTTTCATCAGCGGTACAGGATTAAAAAAGTGATAGCCCGCAAAACGCTCTGGGTGCTGCATACCGGCAGCAATGGCCGTGACGGACAGCGACGAGGTGTTGGTGGCAAGCACGCAATCTGTGCGTACGATTTTTTCTAAATCGGCAAACAAACTGCGTTTGACATCTAAGCGTTCAACGATGGCTTCGATGATGAAGTCGCAATCTGCCAAGTCTTGCTGGGATTGGGCTGCCACAAGGCATGCCTTTTGCGTGGCGGCTTTATCTGCTGTCAATCTGCCTTTTTCTACTAATTTGTCCCATTGCTGATTCAGCGCGGCAATGGCTTTGTTAATCGCTTCTGGTTGTGTATCAAAGAGTTTGACGACTGAACCTGCTTGCGCGGCAATCTGCGCGATGCCGCGACCCATTGCGCCTGTGCCGACCAAGCCAACGGTTTTAAATACAGAAGAATGTTGTGTCATGTGCGTGTTTTTCCTAGGGTTTGATTATCTGGTAGCTGCTTAAGATGAGCTCTCGTGTTTATACCTACTATCAATCTCATAAGGATGCACTATGGCGCTCAAGCTTTGCGGTTTTTCTGCCAGTAACTATTACAACAAAATCAAATTGCAATTGCTAGAGAAGGGCGTCGCGTTTGAGGAAGAACTGGTTTGGACGGGCAGCACGCATCCCAAACTCATGGAGCGTTCGCCCATGGGAAAAGTGCCATTTTTAGATACACCGCAAGGCGCGATTTCTGAATCCATTGCCTGCGCCGAATATATCGAGCAGGCATACCCTGAGCATCCACTTTTACCTAAAGATGCGTTTGCGGCAGGCAAAGTGCGCGAGCTCATTGTCCACATGGATTTACATCTAGAGCTAGTCGCGCGCGTGCTGCATCTAGAGGCGCTGTGGGGCGGCAAGGTCAGCGATAGCGTGAAAGAGCGTCAACGCAAGTTGCTCGATAAAGGAATTTCCAGTTTTTCCAAACTCGCCAATTTTTCGCCTTTTGTGGCAGGCGATACGTTCACGTTAGCCGATTGCGCGGCGGCTGTGCAATTGCCGCTGGTCGGAATGACCACCAAAATCATTTATGGCGAAGATCTGCTCGCTAAAGCGACGCCGTACAAGGACTATCTCAAACACCTAGCCGAGCGCCCAGCCTTCGCCAAAATGAACGCTGACCGTAAAGAAAATACCGAAATGTTTATGGCGAAAGTGCGTGCGCAGGTGGATGCTGCTAAGGCGGCTGCGCCAGCGAAGGCAGTAGCCGGTTAATCGCGATTAGTGCTCATATGTCTAGCACCTTCATCCCCAGCACTTTTGCCGCGCTATTGAGTTGCTTGTCAAAACAGCAAAACGTCATTTGACCGCCAAGCGCTATGTTGAAACGTTGAGCGCAGGCCAATTGGACACTGTCGTAAGCTCTCAAACTCAAGTCTTGCGTGAAATGCCCAGCTGTTTCAAATAAGCTGGTGTCTAAGGCAATTTTTTGATATTTCTCCCATTCAAGGCTGAGTTTTTCAAGCGCAGATTGAGTTTGAGCTTGGGTTGTCTGATGAGTCCGAACACGCAGCGCAAATGCCGAACGCATTTCAACCCAAGTAATTGTTGCGACAACAATTTCCGAGCTATCTGTGCAAAGACGGGTCATATCTGTTGATGAGGATTCTTGTGCGTAGAGTTTCATCAATGCCGAGGTGTCGCAGTAAAACATCAGCGCGGACCTCTATTTTCTGAAATTAAGTCTGCCATGGTTCGTCCGTCAGGCATAGGCGGGAAAACAATCGCAGGGCCAATTTTGATGTTTCCCGTCGATTCAATAACTGTCAATCCTGCAGCCCGCATTCGTGCCACGGCCTCGGCGGGTGTTATTGGTTTCTGAGGCGCTGGTTTGATGCGCGGTTCCAGTGCATCTGTTGGTAGCGCGATGGGAGCAACCAAATTAGCTACTGTTTTTTTGTGCGACGTAATGTTGACGCGCATACCGCTTTGCGCTTTGGCAATGGCCTGCGCAGGCCGGGCTTTGAGTTCGCGAATTGAGATGTCAATTTGCTTAATGTGCGTTACGGTCATGATGTGTTCCTTCATTTAATGAATGAGGTCACATTTTACTTCATTTGTGAATTTGCGGTCACATTATTTCGAAATATTATTTCCCTCTCTTCTCGACCAAGCGCTTAAGCTTATCGCGCACAGCATGATTGCGAAGCCGTACCAGTGCAGATGACTCATCATGTCATGTGCAATCAACCAGCCGCCAAGCCCAGCGCCAAAGGCTTGGCCGCTGTACATGGCCGAGGTGTTGAGGGCAATGCTGGCGCCTGCAACCAAAGGCGCTGCGGCGCCTAGTCTGGCTTGCTGGGCGGAGTTGCTGGAAAAGCAGCCGAGCCCCCAAGGGATTGAAATCAAGAGAACGGTGAATACGCTGGTGCCCAATGGCCATAGCAACAGGCTCACGGCCATCAGGCTCATGGCGATGATGGGCGCTCGGTCCGCGCCAATGCGATCAATGTAGCGTGCGAGCGCAAAGCTGCCGATGAGTCCACAAAAGCCAAACCAAAAGAAGAACAAGCTAATGGTTTGTGTATCTGCGTTTAGCAATTGTTTGTAGTACGCCGTGAAGTATGAGAACAAAATAAATTGTCCAAACGCGGATAGCAGCGTGACGCCCACGGTCAGCATCAGGGTGCGATGTTTGAACACGCCTATCCATGCGGCACGGCTCAGTGCGGCGATTTGAATGCCGCTGGGCAGCACGTGCCAAATCCATAAGGCGGAGCCTGCGGATACAAGGGCAACCAATGCAAACGCCCATCGCCAACCTTCGCCGCCAACACCCAATCCACCAATGCTGGCAAGAATGGGCACACCAAACACAGATGAAATGGACCAGCCCAAAAAGATAAACGTGATGGCTTTGGTGCGATCTTCGGGTTTGGCAAGCAAGCCGACGCAAGCCGCAGCTTGTGGTGTGAAAATGGCGGGTGTAATGACGGATAGCACACGCAAAATCATCAGCGAGGTAAAGGAGGGCGCTATTGCGCAAAGCCCGTGGAATAAGGCGTACCACGCCATGGTGAAGGTCAATAACTTGCGTCTATCCCACTTGGCAACTAGCGCCGCAAAGAGGGGCGCACCTACGCCCATGAGCACCGAGCCCACCGTAATGAGCTGCCCAGTGAGCGGAACCGATGTCCCCAAGTTGTCGCTCATGTTGGTCAGCGTGGCGGGTACGACCATAATGCCCATTCCGATGGCTAAATTGCCAAAGAGCAGCGCCCACAGCATTGGTTTGCTTAAGTGTTGATTCATTTTTATTTGTGTTTTATTGTTTTATTTTTAGGAGCAAAACCATCATGGCGATTTCTATGTACTCAGCGAGTGTGCCCGTTTTTACGCGCATGCTGTCCAATCTCAGTCATTTTTTAGACAAGGCTGAAGAGAACGCAGTGTCGCGCAAGTTTGATACAGCGGTTTTTTTCAATGATCGCCTAGCCCCAGACATGTTGCCATTTAAGGCGCAAGTGATTATTGCCTGCGATGCTGCCAAATTGACATTCGCCCGTGTGGGCGGCATAGATGTTCCGAAGTTTGAGGACAACGAGACCACGTTTGCCGAGTTGAAAGAACGCATTGCCAAAACGATTGCTTTCATTAAAACCGTGAAGCCCGAAGATATGAATGGCAAAGAAGACAAGACCGTGACGTTTAAAGCAGGTCCTGTGGAGCGCACGTTATCGGGCGAGGACTATCTCAAGCACTGGTCAACACCCAACGTGTATTTCCATGTGACCACCGCTTACAACATCCTGCGCAAGAACGGCGTGCCGTTGGGCAAGATTGATTTCTTGCTAGGCAAGGTTTAGATCGTGCTTTGCAGGGCTTCCAAGCGGTCAAGCTCTGCAAAGATGTAGTTAAAGCTACCCGTGATGATGACCCGCGCCAAGCGCTGATCGCGAAAGTCGGTCATGCTATCGGCAACAAAGGTGAGTTTGGTTTGATCTTTCATGCGAACACCTGATTACGGATGAGTCCGACGGCCAAACCTTCAATCGCGAAGGTTTCGTCGGGGTGGACGATGATGGTTTGGAAGTCAGGGTTTTCGGGATGCAGCTCAATGTGGCTGGTCTTTTTTTCAAAGCGTTTCACGGTCACTTCTTCGCCCACACGTGCCACCACAATTTGCCCGTTGTGCGCCGTGCGGCAAGATTGCACCGCAAGCAAATCGCCGTCCATGATGCCAATATCTCGCATACTCATGCCGCGCACTTTAAGTAAGTAGTCGGGGCGCTGCGTAAACAGGCTTGGCTCTAGGTGATAAGTTTGTTCGATATGCTCTTGCGCCAAGATGGGCGAGCCTGCTGCCACACGGCCAATGAGTGGCAGTACCAATTGCGCGAGACTTTGAATCTGCAAGCCCATTTGCTCAGAGAACTGGCCGATGCGCGATTCGTTGACGGCTTGCAAGCGGTTGGAGCGAAGGCGAATGCCGCGCGATGTACCGCTCACGAGTTCGATCACACCCTTGCGATTTAAGGCTTGCAGATGATCTTCCGCTGCGTTGATGGACTTAAAGCCCAGCTCGGTGGCAATTTCGGCACGTGTGGGAGGAGACCCTGTAGTTGCGATGGTGCGCTCAATCAATGTCAAAATCTCTTGCTGACGAGCGGTTAACTTTACGGATGGATTGAAGTTCAACATATAAGCTCCTATAAACAAAGGCTGATTAGATAGACAGCTGTATTTTTACACAGATTATGCACAGGTCAAGATATTTCTTATGAAAAATGCAAATAGTCAGGAAAACTTAACAATTTTGCTTTTGGGTACGGGTGGCACGATTGCTGGTCTCTTGAAGGATGGCTCACAGGCCAAGCAAGACGGGGCTTACACGAGTGCTCAGTTGTCTGTAGAGGCGCTTGTGCCCGCGTCCAAACACCGCATCATCAGCGAGCAAATCGCTCAAATTGACAGCAAAGACATGAGTTTTGAGGTGTGGGGGAAACTCCACAGTCGCATCTCTAGCGCACAAAGCGACCCTAGCATTCACGCCATCGTCATCACGCACGGCACCGACACGATGGAGGAAACGGCGTACTTTTTGCACAGAACGCTGCTTTGTAGCAAGCCCGTCATTCTGACTGGCGCTATGCGTCCAGCTGATGCTGTGAATAGCGATGGCCCGAAAAACATGGCGTTTGCGCTGGAGCAGGCCGAGCAACTAAGTGCTGGCGTTTGGGTTGCGTTTGCAGGGCACGTGCTCTGTGGCGGTAATGTTCAAAAAGTGCACCCCACGCAGTTGGATGCGTTTGATGTGATTGAAACGAAAGAGTTCGCCGCGCCAGCGCCGTTGATCGCTTTTAAGCTGCCAATCAAGCGTTGGCCACGTGTGGAAATTGTGATGAGCTATGCGGGCGCTAGCGGGGTAATCGTAGATGCATTGACCGAACAAAAGGTCGATGGCATCGTCGTGGTTGGAACGGGTAATAGCACCGTGCATCATGCGCTGGAGGCCTCACTGGATAAGGCTCGCGATGCAGGTATTGCAGTACGCCTTACTACGCGCTGCCAAGCGAGTGGTATCGTTCAGGCGCGCATTGAATTGATGTTGCAGTTGATGGCTAGCAAGGTGTGAGTAGAGTTAAATTTCCACCATCATTTCAATTTCCACACAGGCGCCTAGTGGCAACTGGATCACGCCAAAGGCGCTTCTGGCATGGCTTCCCACCGAGCTACCGAATACTTCAGCAATCAATTCTGATGCACCGTTGATGACCAAATGCTGCTCGGTGTAGCTGTCGGTGGAGTTGACGAGTCCCATGATTTTGACGATGCGCTTGACTGCATTTAAATCTTTTCCTGCGGCTTTGCAAGCGGCTTCTAGCGTGCCGAGTAAATCAATCGCCACGGCACGTGCAGCCGCGTTGCCGTCTGCTGTCATCAGGTTTTCGCCAAGTTTGCCCGTCCACACAATGGCCGCGCCAGAGTCATATTTTTTAGCGATGTGACCACTTAAAAAAATCAAGTTTCCTGTCTGCGCAAATGGCACGTAGGCGGCGGCGGGTACGCCCACAGGCGGCAGGGTGATGCTTAGTTTGGCGAGTTGTTCGTAGGGTGTGGTCATAGCTGTAAAGTCCTTTAAATGCTGATTGTATTTTTTCTTGGACTCATCGCTGGAATTGCTTTGCAATTACAACAACCCGATCTGTGGGAGGCCACATCCTATATGGCCTGCGCGGCAGTAGCGCTTACAGGGCTTATTGCGTATGGCGTGGTGGCATACCGTCTGCGGGCAGGTTGGTTCGTTCGTGTCACCATGTTCGCATTGGCTTTGATGCTCTCGTTTGGCATCACGGGCCTACGAGCGACTAGTTATTTGCAAACCGCAATCAACCCGCTGCTGGAGGGCGCGGACATCGAAGTCGTCGGCATCGTGGGTGCCATGCCGCAGCGCTTAGAGACAGGTCTGCGTTTTCGCTTTGAAGTGGAAGCCGCGCATTTAAACGACAAGCCCGTCATGTTGCCGCCGCGCGTGCTGCTGTCTTGGTACCGACGTGATTTCAACGATGACGGCTCGTCTTTCAACTTAGAAGATGCAAACGTGCAACCAAAAGCAGGCGAGCGCTGGCAGTTCACGGTCAGGCTGAAAGCGCCACATGGCAACGCTAATCCGCATGGCTTTGATTACGAGTTGTGGATGTGGGAGCAGGGCGCAGGCGCATCGGGGTATGTGCGTGAAAACAAAAAGCAAACACCACCCAAGCAGCTCGGACAAGTCAATTGGAATGCGGCCTACGGCATGGAGCGTGCTAGGCAAGCCATACGGGATAAGGTTTTTCAGCGATTGGGCGATAGAGCCGATCGATCTGCCGTAGGTGTGATTGCCGCGTTGGTGGCGGGCGATCAAGCTGCGATTGAACGCTTTGACTGGGATATTTTTAGAGCAACTGGCGTGGCGCATTTGATGAGCATCTCGGGTTTGCACATCACCATGTTTGCGTGGCTCGCTAGTCTTTTGATTGGCCGCGCTTGGCGGCGCTCCACTCGCATCTCGCCGCGCTTGTGTTTGGCGCTGCCAGCCGTCCATGCGGGCTTGATGGGTGGACTGCTCTTGGCGACGTTTTACGCTTGGTTTTCGGGTTGGGGCGTGCCCGCGCAGCGCACGATTTGGATGCTGACGACGTTCTCCATGCTACGGCTTTTGGGATTGCGCTGGCCTTGGTATGCCACATGGCTATTAGCTGCTGTCGTGGTTCTGGCAATTGATCCGTGGGCAATGCTGCAAGCGGGATTTTGGTTGTCGTTTGTGGCAGTCGCAGTGCTATTTGCTTCCGATGGTGGCGCGCACAAGAGCAAAGCGTGGACCATGATTCGTGAGCAATGGATCATCACGCTTGCACTCGCCCCCCTGACGCTTTTGTTGTTCCAGCAAGTCTCGCTGGTCGGCCTCTTGGCTAACGCTGTTGCCATTCCTGTGGTCACTCTTATTGTTACGCCACTGGCTATGCTAGGTGTTATTTTTGCGCCGCTATGGGATGTGGCAGCACTAGGCGTGAGCTATCTCGCGGTGCTGCTGAAGTGGTTAGCAAGCCTGCCGTATGCGGTGTATACCGCGCCTGCACCACCGCTTTATTTGAGTGCGTTGGCGGTGCTGGGTGGTGTGCTGTTGGTGATACCCATAGAGTGGACGCATCGCTGGAAGGTTTCAGCAGGTAAGGCTTTGCTGACAGCCATATTGCTTACGCCTGCGCTCTTGTGGCAACCGACTCGTCCTGCAAACGGACAGTTTGATTTGCTCGCTATTGATATAGGGCAGGGCAATGCGGTGCTCATTCGTACCGCAACGCACAGCTTGCTGTTTGATGCGGGGCCACGATTTTCAAGGGAGAGCGACGCGGGTCATCGCACCATTGTTCCGCTGTTTAGGGCGCTCGGCGAGCGTCTGGACGTGCTCATGCTCAGTCACAAAGACAGCGACCATACAGGCGGCGCAAAAGCGGTGCTGGCAATGCAGTCGCAAAGTCGTGTCATCACGTCCGTGAATCGCCCCGCAGACCTTATGGCGCTTGGCCTGCCCGAGGGCAGCGAGCTTTGCTATGCTGGCCAAACATGGACGTGGGATGGCGTGCGATTTGATGTACTGCATCCACAAACGACAGATTTAGATGCAAGCAAAAATCTCAAACCCAACGCCATTTCGTGCGTGATCAAAGTCACGTCACAGTCAGGCGCTTCGGCACTTCTAACTGCCGACATCGAAACCCCGCAGGAGCAGGCGCTGCTTGGCTTGCAGTCCAATTTATTACCTTCAACAGTGCTTCTTGTGCCGCACCACGGCAGCAAAACATCGTCTAGCGAGCCATTTTTGGATGTTGTCAGTCCCAAGATCGCCATTGTGCAGGCGGGGTATCGCAATCGCTTTGCGCATCCGCGCCCCGAGGTGATGGCACGCTACGTAGAGCGCCAGATTCAAACGGTGCAATCCAGTAGTTGCGGTGCAGCGAAGTGGGCGAGCGATCTGCCAGACGAGGTGACATGCCAGCGACACACGGACACACGCTATTGGCGGCATCAGATACACTGATTTTTTGCTTTTGTTTAAAGGATGACTCATGAAAACCAATCCGCTAGCACCGACCCGCCGCTCTTTACTCAAAACCACCGCTGGCCTAGGAGCCACAGCAGGCGCGGCTTTGCTGGGAGCATCTGCCTCAGCCCAAACCACGTATAGCTCGGCGGGCGTCCCGATTTTTGGCTTACCTTCAATCACCGTACCTATTGTGGGCGGTACGCAATCTTTTCCCGTGCGTCGCATTTACTGCATTGGACGTAACTACCGAGCGCACGCCATTGAGATGGGCTCCAACCCTGACCGCGAGCCACCGTTCTTTTTTCAAAAACCAACGGATGCGATTCAATACGTTGCGCCCAATACGGTTGCAGATCACAAATACCCCACGCTGACTAAAAACTATCACTATGAGGTCGAACTGGTCGCCGCGCTCAACAAAGGCGGGCGCGACATCCCGATTGAGAAAGCACTCGATTTGGTTTACGGCTATGCACTTGGACTTGACATGACGCGGCGCGATTTGCAGCGTGCCATGGGTGACGAAAAGAAACCTTGGGAAATTGGCAAAAGCTTTGACCAATCTGCGCCCATAGGCCCGATTCATCCTGTTAGCAGCTTTGGGCACATCGGCAAAGCGGCGATCTGGCTCAAAGTGAACGGCACCACCAAACAAAATGCAGACCTCGGCCTCATGATTTGGAGCGTGGCCGAGCAAATTAGCAAGCTCTCGCAAGCGTTCGAGCTCTTCCCGGGCGACATCATTTACTCGGGAACGCCTGAGAATGTCGGGCCCGTGGTTCGCGGCGATGTGATTGATTGCCACATTGATAGTTTGCCCAATTTGAGTGTGAAGATTGTTTGACGCACAATCTAGGCATGTCAAAACCAAAAATCTTACAAAGCCTCTTAGATAACAACCAAGCTTGGGCCGCGCAAATGGAGCGCGAACAACCCGGGTTTTTTAATCAGCTTAAAGATCAACAATCACCCAAATATCTGTGGATTGGCTGCTCAGACTCTCGCGTGCCAGCCAACCAAATTACAGGACTTGCGCCTGGCGAAGTGTTTGTGCATCGCAACGTTGCCAATGTGGTGGCGCATTCGGATTTGAATGCGCTGTCGGTCATTCAATTTGCGGTGGATCACCTGAAAGTAGAGCACATCATCGTCGTGGGACACTATGGCTGCGGCGGCGTGCTCGCTGCGCTGCGTGGTACACGCCTAGGTTTGGTGGACAACTGGCTGCGTCACGTGCAAGATGTCAAACTACGCCATCGCAACCGCCTTGTGCATCTTTGCCAAGCCGATCAAGAAAACACACTGTGCGAAATGAACGTAGTAGAGCAAGTCGGCAACGTGGCGCTAACTAACGTGATGCAAGACGCATGGGCACGTGGGCAAAACGTTTCCATTCACGGCTGGGTGTATGGACTTAAGGATGGTCTCATCAAAGATCTAGAGGTCACCATGAGCAAGGCTGACGAGGTGGTGAGCGTGTTTAGCAACGCAATTAAGCGCTATCCACGGGGCGAGACCGCAAGCTGATTTCGTAAGTTATGCGCTTTGGCGTTTCGTCATTAACGCCTTAGCAGCGCGTGAGTTGGTTGGGCGACCCAGAGCATTGCTAATAAATTGTCCAGCGTCAATGAGTTGATCTAAGTCGATGCCTGTTTCAATCCCCATGCCATGCAGCATGTAAACCACGTCTTCGGTCGCGACATTGCCCGTCGCGCCTTTGGCGTAAGGGCAGCCACCAAGGCCCGCAATCGAAGTATCAAATGTGGCAACGCCCATTTGCAACGCTGCCAACGTGTTGGCGAGTGCTTGGCCATAGGTGTCGTGGAAGTGTCCTGACACATCTGCCAAATCAAACGATTGCAATACTTGCTCGAACACGGCTTGCACTTTGCGCGGCGTGCCCGTGCCAATGGTGTCGGGTACGCCCATGTGCTGCACGCCCATTTCGCGCTGCGCTTTGACAATTCGACCGATCACCGCAGGATCGACCTCGCCCTCGTAGGGGCAACCCAGCGCACACGAGACCGTACCACGTACATACAATCCCGCCGCACGTGCCGCCGTAACGACAGGCGCGATGCGATCAAGACTTTCGCTGATAGAGCAGTTGATGTTCTTTTGGCTAAACGACTCAGTGCCAGCAAAAAACACCACAATTTCTTGCGGACGAAGCTGGGAAGGCATATCCAGCAAGGCTTCTAGGCCTCTCATATTGGGCACGAGTGCCGAGTAACGCACATTGGGCTTGCGCTTAATACCAGCGAGCACCAGCACGTTGTCCTTCATTTGCGGCACCCATTTGGGCGATACAAAACTGGTGGTCTCAATCTCGGTTAGCCCCGCGTTTTGCAGACGATGGATCAGCTCAATCTTGACCTCGGTGGGGACAACCTGTTTCTCGTTTTGCAAGCCGTCACGTGGGCCGACATCGACGAGTTTGACAAAGCTTGGAATCATGTTGTTTCTTTCAATGTTAATAATGCCGCGCCTTCCGCCACCTGTTCGCCTGCCGCATATAAAAGCTCGCCTACTACGCCATCCGCTGGCGCTGTGATGGCATGCTCCATCTTCATCGCTTCCATCACGGCGACACGCTGACCTTTGCTGACCGTATCGCCTGCCTTCACGTCAAACGACACCACTTTGCCTGGCATGGGTGCATTCAAACCACCACCCGCATGAGCGTCCTGCGCCGCGACCAACGACAAGCGATTGATATGCTTGATGACCGCAGCGCCCTTGTCCATAAAGACATGCATCTCGTCCGCCGCCTCACTCTTTTGTACATAGACAGCCTGCAAGCCATTTTGTGCTTGACTTGCAAGAGTGGCAAGCTCTAAAGCCTTATAGGATATGCCTTCTAGGCTACCCTCTATTTCAAAATTAAAACGACGTGTGCTTTCGCCATACGCACGCCATGCGTCCGTTTTAGAGAGTGGATCATTGCCCGCCAACGCTTTCTCTTGTCGCACGA
>JANXRP010000169.1 GCA_025352965.1 Comamonadaceae bacterium | reverse complement strand
CAATTTTGGCAGTGGCTGGGCTGTAAGCACGCCACTTGATGCCGCGTAAATCGGCCACAGAAGCAAGCTCGCGCTTGCTATAAATCCCTTGTGGTGGCCATGCCACTGCGAAGAGAAGCTTCATGCCTTGCGTGGCCAAAGCCTTATCCATGAAGGGTTTAGAGGCGGCGTAGAGCTTTTGCGAGTCAGCATAACTCGCTGCTAAAAACGGCACGCCATCTAGTGCATAGAGTGGGTTTTCGTTAGAAAAGTTAGCCAGCAAAATTTCGCCAATCTGCGCTTGTCCGCCTTGCACAGCACGTTTGATTTCGTTTGCTTTAAACAGCGAAGCATTCGCATGGACTTGGATTTTGAGTTTGCCCGCAGTGGCTGTATCCACGTCTTTAGCAAACTGCGTCAGATTTTCGGTGTGGAAGTTGCCAGTTGCGTAGGCAGCGGGCAAGTCCCATTTGGTTTGGGCAGAAAGTGGTGTTGTCAAAAGCGCCGTGCCGCACAGCGCGAGAGTGCTTAGTAGTCGTTTCATGGTGAACTCCAAAAAAGAGCTAACTGTACTAGCCATGCTAAATTTAGCGATAGGTGTTTTCCCTAAATGTCAACAATTTAACAACAATTTGTCACCAAAATGAGTTTTTATTCTCTACAATCCGCAGTATGGCTAAAAAAATCACACCTCAAAAATCGAGTTCACCTATCGTGTCGTCGGCGCATTTGGTTTCGCCTCGCAGTGCCGAAATGAGCGAGTTCGAGTTTGGTCTCATCGTCTCGGGAAACGCCTTTAATCGCTGGATTACACATTGCATGAGCGCGGCAGGACTTAAAGATTTAACGCCGCTGGATGTGTTGGTGCTGCATCATGTCACGCACCGCGCACGCAACAAACGCCTAGGCGATATTTGCTTCATCATGAATATCGAAGACACGCATTTGATTAACTATTCGCTCAAAAAACTGCAAAGTCTAAAAGTGGTCGAGTCCAGCAAGACGGGCAAAGATGTGACATATGCCTCTACCGATGTGGGTCGCGGCTATGTGGAGCGCTATCGCGAAATCCGCGAGAGCTGTTTGATTGAAGCTTTGCACGCCGATGAAGGTTTAAATCGTGACATTGGCGAGTTAGCGCGGCTCTTGCGCGTGCTTTCGGGTGTGTACGATCAGGCAGCTAGATCGGCGGCGAGTCTATGAAGTGGCAATTTTGGATTGACCGAGGCGGCACGTTTACCGACATTGTGGCTCGTAAGCCCAATCAAGACGGGACTTACAGCCTCATCACCCACAAGCTTTTGTCCGAAAACCCTGAGCAATATAAAGACGCAGCGGTAGCTGGCATTCGTGCACTCTTAGAGCAGCATGCGGGACTTGCAAAGGGCGCAGCCATCACGAGCGATTTAGTGGAATGTGTCAAGATGGGCACGACGGTTGCGACCAACGCACTCTTGGAGCGCAAAGGTGAGCCCACTGTTTTGGTGACAACGCGTGGCTTCAAAGATGCGCTGCGGATCGCCTATCAAAATCGCCCTAAGATTTTTGATCGCAACATCATGCTGCCCGAGTTGTTGTATAGCGATGTGATTGAAGCGAACGAGCGCATGGGTGCGGATGGCGCGGTTGTGCAGCCTTTAGATGAATCCGCACTCATAACTGACCTGCAAGCCATACGGGATAAGGGCTGCACGAGTGCTGCTATTGTCTTTATGCACGGCTATCGTTATCACGAGCACGAGTTGGCAGCTGAAGAAATCGCATTAAAACTAGGATTTACGCAAGTCAGCGTGAGTCACAAAGTCAGCCCATTGATGAAGCTGATTGGGCGAGGGGACACGACCGTGGTAGATGCGTACCTCTCGCCCATTTTGAGGCGCTATGTTGAACAGGTGTCAACTCAAATGCCAGGTGTACCGCTGTACTTTATGCAGTCGTCTGGCGGGCTAGTGGAGGCGAATTCGTTTGCAGGCAAGGACGCGATTTTGTCAGGGCCTGCGGGCGGCATTGTGGGGATGGCACGGACGGCGCAACTGTCCCACGTTCACAAAGTCATTGGTTTCGACATGGGCGGGACATCCACCGATGTGTCGCACTTTGCGGGTGAGTTTGAGCGCGAGTTTGAAACGCAGGTGGCGGGTGTGCGGATGCGTGCGCCGATGATGAGCATTCATACCGTGGCGGCGGGCGGTGGTTCGCTCTTACAGTTTGATGGCGCAAGGCTGCGTGTGGGCCCCCAGAGTGCAGGCGCAAACCCAGGCCCTGCTTGCTACAGGCGCGGCGGACCGCTGGCGGTGACGGATGCAAATGTGCTCTTGGGCAAGATTCAGCCCGAGCACTTTCCTGCGCTATTTGGCACGGCAGCGAACGAGCGTTTGGACGCGGGGGCGGTGCGTGAGAAGTTTGAGGTATTGGCAGGTCAAACAGGTAAATCGGCGGAAAGTTTGGCCGAAGGATTTTTGCAAATCGCGGTGCAACAAATGGCGAATGCGATCAAAAAGATATCGGTCGCACGGGGCTATGACGTGACGCGCTATACGCTGCAATGCTTTGGTGGCGCGGGCGGACAGCATGCGTGCTTGGTGGCAGACGCGCTGGGGATGACGACGGTGCTGGTGCATCCGCTGGCGGGTGTGCTGTCGGCATATGGCATGGGACTGGCGGATCAGTCCGTGATGCGCGAGCAGGCGGTGGAGCAGCGTTTGACTGGCGATGTACTTCCAGCAATTTTTGAAACACTGGCTGATCTGCAAGCCGCATCTAGCTTGGCTCTGGAGGCGCAAGGGCTGGGAACGTCGAGCCCACGTGCCTTGCAACGCATGCACATTAAATACGAGGGTACAGATACAGCCTTGGTGGTGGATGTGACGCAAGCCAAAGATGCTGCTCAAATTCAAGCGCTGTTTGAAGCAGCGTATCAACAGCGCTTTGCGTTTTTGATGCAAGGCAAGGCTCTGGTGGTGGAAGCGGTTTCCGTGGAAGCGATCAGTAGCGGCGACGCACCGATTGAACCCTTGCACGCTTTGTGCGAGCCGCGTGAGGCGTGCGCAGATGCATTCGTTGCCATGTACTCAGAAGGTGCGTGGATGGATGCGCCCTTGGTGGTGCGAGCCTCCATGAGGCCTGGCGAGTACTTGAGCGGCCCTGCCATCATTGCCGAGCCTAACGCCACGACAGTCATTGAAGCGGGTTGGCAAGCTAAATTGACCGAGCACAACTGCCTTGTGCTGTCGCGCATCAAGGCACGCAAAGCTGCATACGCGGTGGGCACCGAGGTCGATCCAGTGCTGCTCGAAGTCTTTAACAAACTCTTCATGAACATTGCTGAGCAGATGGGACTCCAGCTGCAAAACACAGCGTACTCGGTCAACATCAAAGAGCGGCTGGACTTTAGCTGCGCTCTATTTGACGCAGACGGAAACCTCATTGCCAATGCGCCGCACATGCCCGTGCACTTGGGGTCGATGGGTGAGAGCATTAAAACCGTGATTCGCGATAACAAGAACGCCCAAGACCTAAGCACCATGAAGCCTGGTGACGTGTTTGTGCTCAACGATCCGTATCACGGCGGAACGCATTTGCCCGATGTAACGGTCATGACGCCTGTTTACTTGGGGGCCTCGGCAACTCCTAATTTCTACGTCGGCTCACGCGGACATCACGCCGATATTGGCGGGACGACCCCAGGCTCGATGCCGCCGTTCTCCACCACGATTGACGAAGAGGGCGTGCAAATTGTCAACTTTAAACTCGTTGATCAAGGCGTGTTGCAAGAAGAAAAAATGCTGGAACTCTTGCGCACGGGCGGCGGCACAACCACATACCCGAGCCGCAATCCCGCGCAAAACATGGCGGACATGAAGGCGCAAATTGCTGCCAATCAGCGCGGCGCGCAAGAGCTGCAAAAGATGGTGGATGAATACAGCTTGCCAGTCGTCGAGGCCTATATGCGCCATGTGCAAGACAATGCCGAAGAAGCTGTGCGGCGGGCGATTGCGGGGCTTTGCGCCGCAAGCCAATTGCAATTGTTTACTCTCCCGCTCGACAACGGCGCACGCATCACAGTCACAGTCACGTTAGACGCAAAAACCCGCAGCGCGGTGATCGATTTCACAGGCACATCCGCGCAGCAAATCAACAACTTCAACGCCCCGCGTGCCGTGTGCATGGCGGCTGTGCTCTATGTGTTTAGAACACTGGTGGACGACGATATTCCACTCAACGCGGGTTGCTTAAAACCGATTACGGTCATCATCCCCGAGGGCTCGATGCTGAACCCACTGCCGCCTGCATCCGTGGTGGCGGGCAATGTGGAGACATCGAGCTGCATCACGAACGCCCTGTATGGTGCGCTTGGACTCATGGCGAGTAGTCAGCAAACGATGAATAACTTCACGTTTGGCAATGAGCGGCATCAGTATTACGAAACGATTAGCGGCGGAAGCGGTGCAGGGGAGAATTTCAACGGCACATCGGTCGTGCAAACGCATATGACCAACTCGCGTTTGACCGATCCTGAAGTGCTGGAGTTTAGATTTCCTGTCAGGTT
>JANXRP010000147.1 GCA_025352965.1 Comamonadaceae bacterium | reverse complement strand
GGCGCGTGCAGCACCTCATCCACCTCGCCACGCGGGTTCACAACCCATACATAACCAAGACCAGGATTGGCAATCAGTAGTCGTCCGTTTGCATCCATCGCCAAGCCATCGGGACCGCTAGGGCCATAGCTAATAAAGAATTGCCCTGTTTTAGAGACGCTGCCATCCGCTTGCAAGGGCATACGCCAGACACAGTTGCCGCGCGTGGCAGCCACAAACAAAAACCGCTCATCGGGCGACAACACAATGCCATTGGGGCTTGGCACGTTACCGAGCAACAAATCTAATCGCTTTGTTACTGAATTAAAACGATAAACACGGCCTGTGGGGTCGTGCAGGCCTGTTTGCCCTTGGTCGGTAAAGTAAATGTCACCATTTTTGGCAATCGTTAAATCGTTCACGCCTTTAAACGATTCGGTATTGCGCCGAGCCAAGAGCGGTGCAATGCTTTGCGTTTGCAGGTTCAACAGCATCAAGCCATTTTTGTAATCGGTAATGAGCAATTCATGCGCACTCCAAAACTTCATGCCATTGGGTTCACCGTCGTACTCAAAAGCCAAGCTCCACGTGCCTTGCGCGTCGATTTTGAAGATGCGCCCAAAGGGAATATCGGTCACGTAGAGGTTGCCCGCGTCGTCAAATACAGGACCTTCTAAAAACGAATCAGCAGGCTCGCCGCCTTTGTTAGCATCCGCCCAAACCGAGCGCACGCCCGTCCTACGGAATGTGTCGGGCATGGAAGTAAAGACTTCAAGCTCGCGGACTACTGGTTGATTGAGCAAATACATAGCGCTTACTTTAATCCGCCTTGATGCCAGCCGCTTTAATTAGCTTGCTCCATCTGGCCATATCGCTTTCGACTAACTTTTTAGCATCCGCACTTGAGCTTGCGATCACACTAAAACCCATTTCACCAAGACGTTTTTTGACCTCTGGCATTGCCAGTACCGTCGTGAAATCTTTGTGCAGCTTGGCTTGCACAGGAGCAGGCACACCAGCAGGCACAGAAAAGCCTAGCCAAAATGGCATGTCCATATCAAGACCTGACTCCTTGGCGGATGGAATCTCGGGGGCAACAGGACTGCGCTCGTTCGCGGTCACCATTAGTGCTCGCACCTTGCCCGATTTAATATGCGGCAACGCGCCTGATAGCGCTGTGACCATCCACTGAACATCGCCAGCGAGCACACCCACTAGGGCAGGACCACCCCCGCGATATGGAATATGTGTTGAAAACACGCCGCTCAAGTTTTTAAAGAGCTCTGCCCCCATGTGCGTGTTGGTGCCATTGCCACCTGAGCCATAGTTCAGCTTGCCAGGATTGGCTTTAGCGTAGGCGATAAATTCTTTGACCGTTTTGACGGGCACACTGGGATGCACCACCAGCACATGCGGCACGGATGCAGCAATCGTGATGTGGGCAAACGCGGTTTTAGGATCGAACGGCATGCTAGGCAGCAACGCGGCTGAAATCGGAAACGAAATTTCATTCGTCAGCACTGTGAGTCCATCGGGAGCGCTACGCGCAACAGCCCCCCAACCCACCAGCCCGCCGCCGCCCGTACGGTTTTCGACAATGGCGGACTGCCCTGTGACTTGCGGCAGATATTGCGCCATCACACGCGCCATGATGTCAGTGCTACCGCCCGCACCATAAGGCACGACAAAGGTCGTGATCTGTGCGGCACAGAGAGTGCCGCTTACCAGCAAGGCAAGCCCGAAGATCAATGTGTATATGGCTTTCAGAGGTGATGTTTTAAAGATCATGATGGATTTCCTAGGGTTCAATTTCCAAAAATTTATTCGGCTTTGAGATTTAAGTCCGCCGCGAGTTTGCTATAGGTCTTAATTTCACGATCCATTTGCTGCACAAATGCAGCGCCACATGTACTGACAGTTTTCATACCAATGGCTTGAAATTTAGCATGTGTCGCAGGCAAATCGGTAAATTGACGCGAGGTTTTTTCTAGCAGCTGCAACACAGCAGAAGGTGTGCCTGCTGGTGCTAACAAGCCGTACCACGCATCAGCCGAATAGCCTTTGACGCCAGCTTCGGCAAAGGTCGGCACATTGGGTAGTTGCGCTGAGCGCGTTGGCATGGCAATGGCGAGTGCCGTCAACTTACCGGCTTGGATTTGTTGCAGTACCGAGCCCAGCGTGGCAAACGAACTGTCAAGCTGCCCGCCAATTAAATCCGTCACGATAGGGGCGGAGCCCTTGTAAGGAATATGGTTCATCTTCAAGTTTTGTGATGTCAAAAACATTTCGCTAAAGAAGTGGCCTGAGCTACCTACACCCGGAGTGCCAAAACTACGTTTACCACTCTCGCTTTTCACCGTTTGCATAAACGCGTCTAATGTTTTAACAGGCATTGCGGAGCCGACCACTAAGACCGTTGGCGCAACTGTCATTGTGCAAACAGGCGCAAAGGATTTCAGCGCATCAAACTTAACGCGCCCCGCATACAGCGCTGGGGTCATGCTGTGATTGATTGCGCCCATGTAAAGCGTATACCCATCTGGTGTGGCGGTGGCGACGCTATCAGCCGCAATCGTGGAGTTGGCGCCTGCTTTGTTGTCTACAACCACGGGTTGCCCTAAAGTTTGCGAAGCGTAGTCGGCAAAGGCACGAGCCACGATGTCCGTGGGGCCGCCCGCCACAAAACCAACCACAAGCTTGATGGGTTTGTTCGGATAACTTTGCGCATGTGCCGTACAGGCACATAGCACGAGCGCAGGCAATAAAAATAATCGGATGATGTTCATGGATATGTCCTTAAAGGGTTGCAATCAAACCGTCGCAATCGGAGTCACGGGTGAGCCAACTGCGCCTGTGAGCCTAAGCGGCGGTGCCGTGAGTAAAAAGCGGTTGCGCTGCTCCGCACGCAGCCAATCGGCTAGCGGTGAAAGCAACCACAACTCACCCAAATGAATACCGTTTTTAAACAAGCAATGTTCATGTAGCGGGAGCTTGGCTTGCAAAGGTTTGTGCGAGCTACCTTGCGAGAGTAACGACGGCGCAGGCAATAGCTCCACCGCAGGGTTATCCGAAATCAAACACGAAAGACGAACCTCGGTAATCCAATTTAACAACCGTTCGTCACGCCCATTCAAACCCACGCACATTTGTTCTAGATGATGAATGTCAGGCTGCTTGTTCATCGCGAGCAAGGCTGTGTCAAAGCCTGTGCGCAAGCAGACCATATCACCCTCTTCCACATTCACCTTGTCCACGGCCATGATGCGCATCAATTGCTCATAACCGACGGCCGCACGTTTACCATTTGTATGTGCGGCCAAATCAATCATTACCGCGCGACCTTGCAGCCCATGCGCAGCCATGTTCGCAACATTAAGTGCATCGGCATGTGGATTGGGGTAACGCGCCCAATCAGCCATTGGGTTCTCGTCTTTTATAGCTGGATGAATATCAACACCTGCCTTGAAACCGTTATAGAACAAGGCTTGAGCCATACCATCACC
>JANXRP010000133.1 GCA_025352965.1 Comamonadaceae bacterium | reverse complement strand
CGATCTCTCGTCCGCCGCCTCACCTTTTTGCACATAAACGGCCTGCAAGCCATTCTGCGTTTGGCTTGCAAGACTGGAAAGTTGGGAAGCCTTATAGGATGTGACCTCTAGACTACCCTCTATTTCAAAGTTAAAACGACGTGTGCTCTCGCCATACGCACGCCACGCGTCCGTTTTAGAGAGTGGATCATTGCCCGCCAACGCTTTCTCTTGTCGCACGATGTGGGCAATAGCAGCCTCTATGACGACTTCATTCGGAATAGGATGTTGATCAAACAGTACCTCACGTTCGCGCTCAATCAAAGCTGTATCCAAATTGGCTTTTGCAAACGATTCGCTGGCCACGACATGGCGTAAAAATTGCACATTCGTTTGTAGTCCAACGATGTGCGTTTGGCTCAAAGCCATGTCCAGCAAGGTCAGAGCTTCATCACGGCTAGGCGCATGAACGATCAACTTAGCAATCATGGAATCATAAAAAGGCGAGATCGTATCGCCCTCGCGTACGCCAGAATCGACGCGGGTTTCCCCTAGCTCAAACGCCACATGATCGCCATGTCGATAAACATGCAGCGTTCCCGTTGCGGGTAAGAAATTGTTATCAGGCGATTCCGCACAAATCCGCGCTTCAATTGCGTGACCCTTTAAATATCCGTTCTTTTGCAATTGATCTTGCGTCAGCGGCAGCGGTTCGCCCGAGGCAACGCGCAATTGCCACTCCACCAAGTCAAGCCCTGTGATGGCTTCGGTCACAGGATGCTCCACTTGCAAGCGCGTGTTCATCTCCATGAAGAAGAATTTCATACCAGCGTTCGATTGCTCGACGATAAATTCAACCGTCCCTGCACCCACGTAATTCACGGCCTTGGCCGCCGCCACGGCTGCCGCACCCATGGCTTGGCGCATCGCCTGCGTAAGCCCTGGCGCTGGCGCTTCTTCCAACACTTTTTGATGGCGACGCTGCACCGAGCAATCGCGCTCAAACAAGTACACACAATTTCCTTGCGCGTCCCCAAACACTTGAATTTCGATATGACGCGGACGCTGCACATATTTTTCAATCAACACCGAATCATTGCCAAAACTATTGATGGCCTCACGTTTGCAAGAGGCGAGGGCAGCAGAAAAATCCGCCGCCTTGTCTACAATCCGCATCCCCTTACCACCGCCGCCTGCGCTGGCTTTAATCAGTACGGGATAACCAATGCCATCCGCTTCGCGCTGCAACAGCGCCGCATCTTGATCAGTGCCGTGATAGCCAGGAACCAGTGGTACACCCGCTGCACTCATAAGTCGTTTGGACTCCGCTTTCAAACCCATCGCCAAAATGGCAGAGGCTGGAGGGCCAATAAACACAAGGCCTGCGGTGGTGCAAGCTGTGGCAAATGCATCGTTCTCCGATAAAAAACCATAGCCTGGATGGATGGCCTCTGCGCCCGTTTGCTTGGCCGCCGCTAAGATGCGTTCCCATTGCAAATAGCTATCTTTAGGTGCGCTGCCGCCAATATGCACGGCTTCGTCGCAAGCTGCGACATGCTTGGCGTTTGTATCGGCATCGGAATACACCGCCACCGTTTTGATACCCATACGGCGGGCTGTAGCAGCGACTCGGCAAGCGATTTCGCCACGATTGGCGATTAAGATTTTTTTGAACATGGTCACTTTTATAGGAAGCTTTTAACTTTAGCAATAAGATTTCTTAAAAATCCAATGAAACGTACGATCAACCAAATCATCAGCACCACAACGATTAGCAAGACCATGCCAAAAGTGAGCGGATAGTTAGTGGCTAACCACAGCATGCCGATAACTAAACCTTCCTCGGCAAAGCTAACCGCAATATTGCTAAACGGCTCAGGCGATGTATTGACGGCGGCTCGCGCGGATGCCTTGGCCGCAAAGCTGGTCGCGGCTAATGTGCCGCCAGCTAGTCCTGCTAAGGCGCCCATGGTCGCGCTATCCGCACCAAACACGCCAGCCGCGAGTGCTGCGCCCGCAGGCACTCGAATCACGGAGTGAATGGCATCCCATAGCGAATCAAGTCCTGGGATTTTGTCGGCAAAAAATTCGACAAATGCCATAGTTCCGCTACCGAATAGAAGCGCGGGATGCTGCAAAACAGATAAGCCCGTGGGCAAATGAATCCATCCAAGCCAGCCCGCCATCCCTGTGATGAAAACCACGAGGTAGAGCCGTAGGCCACTCGCCCAACCGAGCGCGGCTGCCAGTGCGGCTAGTCCTGCCAAGTCCATGTTTGCGGGGATATTCATTGAGCGCTCAGATCCAACTTGGCAATCGCTTTTGCAAAAACGCTTGCACACCCTCTTTGCCTTGTGGCGTAGATCTGATCACGGCAATCTCTTTGACGGTGTGTGCAATCAGTTCGTGCGTGATTGGTTTTTCTACGACTGCATCAATTAATTTTTTGGTAGCTCGCACGGCGTCTGGGCTGGCGAGGCAAAGTTGCTTGCAAAGCTTATCCACAGCAGCATCCAGTGCATCGATGCTTGTGACCTCGGACACCAGACCCATGCGGTGTGCCTCGGCCGCCGAGAAGCGCTCGGCGGTGAGCCAATAACGCTGCGCAGCGCGCACGCCCATCGCGCGAATGAGGTAGGGGCTAATCGTGGCGGGGATGAGTCCAATCTTCACTTCGCTCACGCAAAACTGCGCCAAATCGCTGGCGACCGCCATATCGCAAGCGGCTACCAACCCCGTCCCGCCCGCATACACATCGCCTTGCACCCTTGCCACGGTTGGTTTGGGGCATATTGCAATCGTGTGCAGCATGGCAGCCAGTTTGCCTGCATCCGCTAAATTTTCGTCGTAGGAGTAATCCGCCATGCGGCGCATCCAATTTAAATCTGCACCTGCGCAAAATGCAGAGCCCTCGGCAGCCAGCACAATGCAGCGCACATCATCGCGCTTGCCCATGTCTTTGAACGCCTCGGTCAGCTCGGCAATTACATCGTCGTTAAAGGCGTTACGCACGTCAGGGCGATTAAGCGTGATACGTCCAACGTTGTGAGCTACGCAAGTGATGAGGTGCGTCATTTGAAGTGTTCCTTAAAAAACGCAATCAATTTGAGTTGCGATGCGGCCTTTGCCGTAGGCTCGCCGCCCGTATGAACGGTTTTTGCACCTTTGGGTGTATTTAAGCGAATGGTGCGTAGAACTCTACCTTCGCTGTCAAAGCCATGGTGGGCATTGGCATAAGTGTCTTGCTGCACAACTGCATCCCACTGCGCCGCCAAACTTTTGCAGGGCAGAGGACTCGTCCAATCGTCTGCTGCGCCTAATTGCATGAGTGTGGGTTTGGCAGGTCGCCACGCCATGCGCGCTCCTCGGGCTTCACCACAACCAGGATAGAAAGCCACAAACGCACGGGGGGCAATCGTGTACTCAACGCTCAAATCATTGGATAGAAGAGAGGCTGTACCGCCGTGACTCCAACCCAAAATGCCAATACGCTGTGCATCCACTTCGCTTTGCTTCGATAGATAAGCAACAGCGGCTTGCACATCGGTGACGCGCTGTGCTTGCGTGACTTGATGGTTGCCGCCGCAAACGCTTTTGATACCTCGCGCCGTTAGGCTATCTAAAAACAAAACATGCCAGCCTTGTTCGTTGAGTATTTGCGCATAGTGTTTGCTGCGCGAGTTAGGTTGACCACGCTCGAGCATCCCGCCGCAGCCGTGCAAAGCCACGATGGTTGGTGCATTGCGGGCATTACCTGCTTGCGTAGCGTAAAAATAGCCATCTAGCTGGACGCCGTTGTTGTCGATTTTGAGCAAGGTTTGAGCATGCGCACAAACGCCTAAAAGAATCAAAAACCCAGAGACTAATTTTTGTAACAGATTCATCATTAATATTTAATTTCTTCTAACCAAACCACATCGTTGTCAACCGCATAGAGCTTGCACTCGCCTTTGCCTTTACGGTTGCAAAAATCTAACGCTCGTTTGAGTGGATCATCGCCGCCAAAAGCAAAGCCCGTCAAGCCTTCTGTATCCAGTGCAAATGCACGTGGCAGGGCAGACGTTAAAAATCTTTGATACGTCGCCTTCATCGTGTCGTTGGCATAAGGCAGTTTGTCTATGTTGACCACTTCAGCAAAGCCCGATGCTGCTGGTCTTACTGTGCGACTATAGGCATATTTTGGATGAATGACCTGCGTCGGCAGTCCAGCCGCAGTCAGACGAGTCTCGACGCGCTTCCACCAAATTGGCAGACCCGTATAACTGCCAAACATGGCGTGTGCATCGGAGCCAAAGATGCCAAAAGCCACCAGCTCGGCCTTGCCGCCAGCATCCACATAGGCTTTGTGCGCTGGGTTAATGACGCTAGGGGGAAAGAAGCTATCGTTTTCACCATAAAACCAAATAGACTCCGCTTTTGTTTTTTCGCCATAGCTGCCGTACGCATTTTTTAGAGATCTTTGCCAATCGCAATCACGCGTGAACTTAAGCCCTCCAGCAAAATTGACAAACACTTTGAAGCCGATATCAGGGTTTTGTGCATAAGCCAGCGTTGTCAGCCCGCCGTGTGATTGTCCCATCATCATCATGCGCGTGGCATCAGCCCACGATTGTTTCTTAAGCCAATCAACGATAGCCTGCACGTCTAGTGCTTGTGCGTTGCCGTTGGCCTCAATATTACAGCTATCGCCAACCGTGACACCGCCCGAGTTGGCAAAGCCTTGGCGCATAGGTGCTATCACCGCATAGCCCCGCTGCAGCAGCTCACGCACTGCGGGTAATGGACGATTGCGTTCTTGGAATTTATTGCTGCCGCCAGGCGCTTTGCCGTGATTGAGCACCGCCACAGGGAATGGCCCTGTACCCTCGGGTTTAAAGATCGTCGTTTCTAAATCAATGCCCCATTTATTTTCATTTTTAATAAAAACAATCGACTCACCGAGCGAGGGGTCAACGGGAATGTTGGGGGCTTGGGCATAGACAAACGATGCACACGCCATCATCAGACTACTCACAAAAGACTTCATCTTCATCATCACATCCTAAACACGCCAAACTTACTATCGGGAATTGGCTGATTGAGTCCTGCCGATAGTGCCACACCCAATACCCGCCTTGTATCCACAGGGTTAATGATGCCATCGTCCCACAGCCTTGCGCTGGCGTAGTAGGGATGAGATTGATGCTCGAACTGGTCGAGTAGTGGCTGCTTAAATGCCTGCTCTTCGCCCTTACTCCACGTCCCGCCTTTGGCTTCAATCCCATCGCGCTTCACGGTTGCCAATACGCTTGCTGCTTGCTCGCCGCCCATCACGCCAATACGGGCGTTGGGCCACATCCACACAAAGCGCGGGTTGAACGCTCGTCCGCACATGCCGTAGTTGCCTGCGCCAAAGCTGCCGCCAATGATGATGGTGTATTTGGGTACGTTGGCGGTGGCCACTGCGGTCACCATTTTTGCGCCATGCCGTGCAATGCCTTCAGCCTCGACTTTTTTCCCCACCATAAAGCCTGTGATGTTTTGCAAAAAGACGAGTGGAATTTTTCGCTGGCAGCACAGCTCGATAAAGTGCGCACCTTTTTGCGCCGACTCCGAAAACAAAATCCCGTTGTTGGCGACGATACCCACGGGCATGCCTTCGATATGCGCAAAGCCGCAAACCAATGTTGAGCCAAAGCGCGATTTGAACTCATGGAAATCGGAATCGTCCACGATGCGAGCGATGATTTCGCGCACATCAAACGATTTTTTAGCGTCACTGGGAATAATACCAACCAGCTCGGAAGCCGCATGGCGAGGTGCTTGTGGGGCTTTTAGCGTTGTCTCGTGATGCTTACTGCGGTTGATATGCGCCACCGCTTGCCGAGCCAGCGCAAGCGCATGCGCATCGTCGTTTGCCAAGTGATCGGCTACGCCAGACAGCCTCGTGTGTACATCGCCACCGCCCAGTTCTTCGGCGCTTACCACCTCGCCAGTGGCAGCTTTCACAAGCGGCGGGCCTGCCAAAAAGATCGTGCCTTGATTTTTGACAATGATGGTCTCATCAGACATGGCGGGCATGTACGCGCCGCCTGCCGTGCACGAACCCATGACCACGGCAATTTGCGCAATACCCAGCGAGCTCATTTGCGCTTGGTTATAAAAGATGCGCCCAAAGTGATCGCGGTCGGGGAATACTTCGTCTTGGTTGGGCAAGTTCGCACCGCCCGAGTCCACCAAATAAATGCAAGGCAAGTTGTTTTGCTGTGCGATTTTTTGCGCACGAATGTGTTTTTTAACCGTCATCGGGAAGTACGTGCCGCCCTTGACCGTTGCGTCGTTGCACACAATCATGCAGTCGATGCCCGAAACACGGCCAATGCCAGCAATGATGCCGCCAGCAGGAGCGGCATCCACACCTTTTGCATCTTGGTACATAGCATAAGCCGCCATCGGCGCGATTTCTAAAAAAGGCGAGCCTGCGTCCAGCAGCAAATCCACACGCTCACGCGGCAAGAGCTTGCCCCGTGCCGCATGTTTGGCACGGGCTGCGGCGCCGCCGCCCTCGGCAATCACGGCCAGCTTGTCCTCTAGGTCGGCAACCAATGCGTTCATCACGGCAGCGTTGGCCGTAAAGTCGGCGCTTCTCGGGTTAATTTTGGTGGTGAGTATGATCATCTTCTGACTATAGCGTTTTGATTTTTGAGTATTTCTTACAATGAAGCCATGACCGTTTCAGCCCCATCCTTCGACATTTGCATTCACGGCGCGGGCTTTGTCGGGCGGACGCTTGCATTACTACTGGCCAAACAACATTTGCGCGTGGCTTTGTTGTCGAAGGACTCGCCTACAAATGAATCAGCCGAATCAACCGACATCCGCGCTTTTGCTCTGAGTGGAGCATCCAAAGACCTGTTGAATTCCATCCACGCATGGCCAGCAGATAGTGCAGTCACTCCTGTGCGGGTGATGCAAGTGTTTGGCGATGCGGGTGGGCATGTGCAACTGGATACACCCGAGCACGCCCTAGCGCTCAATTGGATCGTGGATGTGCCAGCGCTAGAGGCAGCTCTAAAAGAACAGGTGGCTCGCGAGCCAAGTGTAGTCTGCCTTACAGAAGGCGCTGCCTGCGAAGCCAAGCTGCATGTGGTCTGCGAAGGACGTACCTCGCGAATTGCCGCAGAGCTGGGTATAGCGTTTGAAACGATTCGCTATCCGCAGCATGCCGTCGCAGCGAGGCTTGGTTGCGAATTACCGCACGACAATGCGGCGCGTCAATGGTTTACCGAGCTGGGCGAAGTGCTGGCGCTGTTACCGATGCAAGGAAGCGCAGGACATGAGGTAGCGCTGGTGTGGTCGCTGGAGTCAAAACGTGCCAAAGAGATGCTGGCTGCGAGTGATGTGGATTTCTGCGCTGCTTTGGAAATCTCTGCTAATCGGGCTTTGGGAGCGATGCAACTCTCTAGTGTGCGTGCACTGTGGCCGCTGCAACTGGCACGCGCACAGCAATGGACGGGGCAATCCAGCACGCTCGGCACTTGGGTGATTGCTGGTGATGCCGCCCATACGGTGCATCCGCTCGCGGGGCAAGGTCTCAATTTGGGTCTTGGTGACGTGGCGCATTTGGCACAAAGCTTGAAAGCGGTTCAAGCTGGTTCCCCACTATTTAGACCGACGCAAACCAAACTGAACAGAGCGCTGCAAAGCTATGCGCGGGCACGTCAAGCGGCGGCAGCGCCTATCGCAGGCGTGACGGATGGCCTGCATCTCTTGTTTGCGCGCGATTCGGCACTGCTGGCACGCGTGCGTAATCTAGGTATGTCGTGGCTCAATCGCGCCAGTGGCATTAAAAACCTCCTGATCAAGCAGGCACAATAAGCACTATGAAAACCGTTCAAACCATTTCCAAAATCCTCTTCTCTGCTTTTGTTGTTTTAGCCTTTGCTAGTAGCTATGCGCAAGAAGACATCATCCGCAAGAACCTTGCTGAGCGCATTCCCAAGCTTCCCAAAATTGACGAAGTGAGCAAATCGCCGATGGCGGGTTTGTATGAAGTACGCGTAGGGGGCACCGATATTTATTACACAGATAGCAGTGGCAGTTATTTGATTGATGGCCAACTCATTGATGCGAAATCGGGCAAAAATTTGACCGAAGAGCGTATGAATAAGCTCTCTGCAATCGACTTTAAAGACTTGCCATTGAAAGATGCGTTTGTGATTAAACGTGGCACGGGTGCACGCAAGATTGCCATTTTTGAAGACCCCAACTGCAGCTATTGCAAGCGCTTTGAAGCGGACATGCAAAAAATCAATCACGCAACGGTCTACTTATTCCTCTATCCTATCTTGGGTGCAGACTCTACAGAGAAATCCAAAGTTATTTGGTGCTCGGCCGACAAAGGCAAAGCATGGCAAGACTGGATGCTGAATGAAGTTCCACTGCGGGGCACTAGCAAGTGCAATACCGATGCACTTGCGCGTAACGTCGAGTTTGGTAAAAAGCATCGCATCAACGGAACTCCCACCATTTTGTTGGCCGACGGCACACGTATTCCTGGTGCTATCAGCAACGCCCAGTTAGAGAAGATGCTGGCTGAAGTCAAAGTCAATTGAGCCCATGATCGAACACAAAATCGAGTTGCATGACCTCCATGCGCATCTCTTCAAGGTCACACTCACCATCCCCGATCCCACGCCCAATCAAGCATTTGGCCTGGCGGTGTGGATTCCAGGCAGTTATTTGGTGCGCGAGTTTTCAAAACAAATCCAAAACCTGAGCGCCACACAAGGCAAGAAAAAACTAGTTATCCAACAACTCAGCAAAAATACCTGGAGTCTTGGGAGCGAGGCATCGAGTGACGACTCCGCGCCTGTGGTGGTCAGTTACTGCGTCTATGCATTTGATGCATCGGTGCGCACAGCGTATTTGGATGCAACGCGCGGATTTTTTAACGGCACGTCACTCTTTATGCGCGTGATGGGTCGCGAGCAAGAGCCACAACAAGTTGTTATAGAACCTGCCACAAGCCATATGGAGTGGCGCGTTGCGACCAGTTTGCCAGCGCATAAGGTGGGCAAACTGGGCTGGGGTACATATCGAGCAGCCCATTACGACGAGCTGGTTGACAGTCCGTTTGAACTTGGCAACTTTTGGTCAGATCAATTTGTAGCGCGCGGCGTCAAACACCGCTTTGTGGTGAGTGGCGCAGCCGCTAGTTTTGATGGCAAACGCTTGCTGGCAGATACACAAAAAATTGCAGAGGCCGAGCTGGCGTTTTGGCACAACAGCAAAAGAGCCGTCGTTTCATCTTTGCGTGAGAAAGGTTACGTCTTTATGTTGCACGTGGTCGATAACGGCTACGGTGGGCTAGAGCACATGAACAGCACGGCGCTGATTGCCAAGCGCAGTGATTTGCCAAGGCAGGGTGATGCAACAACACCTGAGGGTTACACCACGCTCTTAGGGCTGATCAGCCACGAGTACTTTCATACATGGAACGTCAAGCGCCTGCGCCCCGCAGGGCTTGCCGTGTATGACTACGATCGCGAAAACCATACTGAACTCTTATGGTTTTTTGAAGGGTTCACCAGTTATTACGATGACTTGCTACTGCGCCGCGCAGGACTCATCAACGACGAGCAATATCTAAACTTGCTTGCTAAGACCATCAATCAAGTGCAACAAACACCTGGGCGTTTAGCGCATTCACTGGCCAGCAGTAGCTATGAGGCGTGGACCAAGTACTACCGCATGGACGAAAACTCCGTCAACAGCACGGTGAGTTACTACACCAAGGGGGCGTTAGTCGCGCTGTGCCTTGATTTGATGCTGAGGCAATCAGGCTCGAATTTAGATGCTGTCATGCAATCCCTTTGGCAAAAACATGTGGCTAAAACAACCTCGGAGATTGCTGGCATTACGGAAGAGGATATCTTGCGGGCCATACCCGATAAGGCCTGCGGGCAAGCTTTGCTGCGGTGGGTGCATACCACGGAGGAGCTACCGCTCTCCAAACTGCTGGCAAGTGCAGGTGTAGAAACCATTGCTGTGAAGGCTGGACTGGCTCAACAACTTGGACTGCGTGTTGGCACAGACGGCGGCAGCATCAAAGTTAAGCAAGTACTCGCGGGCACGCTTGTCGCCAAAGCTGGTTTTGCGGCAGGTGATGAGTGGATTGCTGTTGAAACCAAAACACCGAATCAAACATGGCGCGTACAAAACATGGACGATGTGGCGCTCTATGCGCCGCTTGGTAAGCCAATCACAGCATGGGTTGCACGGCATAAGCTAGTGTTGAAATTAAGTTTGACTATGCCTAAAAATCAGATGACAAGTGCGGATATCAAACTCAAAATTGCAGATGAAAGTAAAGTGACGGGTTGGTTTAAGC
>JANXRP010000096.1 GCA_025352965.1 Comamonadaceae bacterium | reverse complement strand
GTTTCGGTACGCAAAAGTCCAAACGCGTACTCGCCTTCCACCTTGATGGTGGCGCTTTTGATGCCCGCCGTATCGCCTGCGGTTTCGTCTTCAATGATGGCTTTAAAGCCCTTACGCTCGGCATAGCGCAAATATTGACGCAAGAGCATGGATGCCCAGTCACACGCCTCGGTCCCACCTGCGCCCGCTTGAATATCAAGAAAAGCAAAGCAAGGATCCGCAGGGTTGTTAAACATGCGGCGAAACTCCAGCCCTTCGACCTCAGCCGTAATCTTGGCGGTCTCGCCCTCAATGGTCAAAATACCATCTAGGTCGTCGTCTGCCTTGCTCATGTCAAACAGCTCGGTGTTGTCGGCAATCTCAGATTTGAGGCGATCCAGCACCAGCACTACGCCCTCTAGCTCTTTGCGCTCTTTGGCAAGCGCCTGTGCGCGCTTGGGGTCGTTCCAAACGGCGGGATCTTCTAGCGCCGCGCAGACATCCTCTAGCTTACGTTCTTTGTGATCGTAGTCAAAGATACCCCCGAAGCTCGTGCTCACGAGCCGCGAGGTCGGTCAGGGTGTTGGCGAGGGTGTTAATGCGTTCGATTTCCATGATGATTATTCTTGTAAGAGGGTTTAAAAAGGAGCAAGGTGTCCAAGCCCCTTATTTTCGCATGTGCAAGGATGGAACACTAAAACGACTAAACCCCATCCCCGTAATACCCCGCGTCAATATAGTATTCGCGCCCCGTGCATTTGGCTGCGCTGTTGGATGCCAAAAAGAGCGCCATCGCTGCCACATCTTCAGGTTCAACACGCATCTTTAAACATTGACCATTAAAGATTTTGGCTTCCTGCTCAGGCGTATGCCACATCAGCGTTTGTTTCGGTGTTTTAATCGCGCCTGGAATAATGCAGTTGACACGAATGTTGTCAGACCCCAAATCACGCGCCATACCACGTGACATGGCTTCGATGCCCGCCTTGGCCGTCATGTACATCGCTAAATTGGGTAGCGCTAAGTGCCACGAAATGGAGCCCAAATTCAAAATCACGCCACTACCTTTGGCCTGCATCGCTGGCACCACGGCTTGCGAACAAAAGTAGAGATGTTTCAAATTTACCGCGATGCTGGTATCCCACATGGCAGGTGTGATATCACTCAATGTATGGCGCACATCGTTGGCAGCGTTGTTAATCAAAATATCAGTTGCGCCTGCTCCTTCGTGAATGACTTTAAAAGCATTTGTAATGTCGCATGTATCCGTTAAATCGCAGCGCAAAAAGCGCGGCGCATGTTTGGCACTCTTTAACTTTTGCGCAAGCGCCATACCATCAACCTCAGCAATATCCAGAAATGTGACTCTTGCACCTTGCGCCGCAAAGCTCTCTACAAATGCTGCGCCGATGCCCGATGCACCGCCAGTAATAACCACACGCTTATCAGCTAGATCGGGGTAAATGGCAAATGGGGATGTTGTGTTTTGGGATGTACTCATCATTTTCCTTATTTCAAATTCAAAGGGCGTAGCTCGTGGTGCAGCACCAGTGCGGCTGCACCAACAGCAGAAGCCAACAGGCCATAGTGCGCGGTTCTCACTTCAAGTGCTGGCGCTATGCCCGCGCTGTCGGCGTAGCTCTCAAAGGTTTTACGCGCCACATCAATCATCTTGGGATAAAGCGCGCACGACGAGCCGCCCACAACCAACGCGCCAGGATTAAACGTCGTCCAAAGATTGTGCAGAACCAGCCCTAAATAGTGGCCGCCGTCTTCTGGATTTTTTAATTTGCCAAGCACACGCTCGCCAAAAAAGGTCTCTGCACAGCCTCGCCTCCCGCATGAACACTGCGCACCATCCACTTGCAAGATGCTGTGCCCAATTTCGCCCGCCATACCTTGCACGCCTGTAAACAAACGGTCGTTCAGCACAATACCTGCACCCACGCCCACGCCGCAGGTCACAAAAATCAACGAGTCTTTGGTTGTTTCGCTAGAGAATTCGTATTCACTCAGTGCGGCTGTGTCAGCTTCGTTTTGTACATGCACAGGGACAGGCGGCACACCAGCACGCGCCAGTGCACGTGTGATCAGCGGCACAAAATCCACATTTCGCCACCCTAAATTGGGCGCAAAAATGAGCATACCTGTGGCTTCATCAAAGGCGCCAGGCAAACCCACGCCAAGTCCATGCAAAGAAATACCCCGCTTCGCAAGCTGAGAGTGCACCTTGGCAATCAACTTAGCAGCCTGCAAGCACAAAGCTGCAGGCTCTTTGCTGGTGAGAGGCTCTTCTAAGTTGCACAGAACTTGTCCCGTAAGCGAAACACCAACGACGCGTAGCACATCAACCGCCACTTCCACGCCAATCAAACCTTTGCTCGTCGCGTTGATGTGCAGTGCCGTGGATGGACGACCAAGACCCGAGCCATTACTCGCATCGCCCTCGACCAACCAACCGTCTTGCAGCAAGCCTTGTACCAAAAGGCTGACCGTCGATTTGGTGAGCCCACTCTTCTTAGCAAGCTGCGCACGCGACAGTCCATCTTGCTTGCGCAGCAAACGCAGAATCACACTGCGGTTAATGCGCTTGACCAGTTGTTGATCGCCCGTAGTTTTCATCGAAAGTCTTATAGGCTATGGGTTTGTGGCTTACCCGCAGGGGTTTTCCCCGCAATAATCATTCCTAGCACTTCGTCTTCGGTCACGTCTGTTGTTTTATAACTGCCAACCAACTTGCCGTTTTTCATCACAGCAAGTCGGTCTGACAGTGCAAACACATCGGGCATGTCGTGCGTGATTAAAAAAATACCCACGCCCTCGGCTTTGAGTTGCTGCACCAAGCGCCCCACCATGGCGGTTTCCTCGGGTCCCAGTGCCGCTGTGGGTTCGTCCATGATGAGGATTTTGGCGTTGAAATAAATCGCCCGCGAAATCGCCACCACTTGGCGCTGCCCGCCAGACAGGCGCCGTACAGGTGTGCGTACATTTTTAAAGTTTTTATTGAGTCGTTCAAACACCTTGCGTGCCGCCGCATCCATGCGGTGATCGTCTAGCGTATGCCAACGCGTCAGCAGTTCACGCCCTAAGAATAAATTGGCAACGGCGTCTAAGTTGTCGGCCAGCGCCAAAGTTTGATAAATCGACTCGATCCCACAGCGCTGCGCATCCACTGGCGTTTTAATATTGACGCGTTCATCGTTAATCAATACCTCGCCGCTATCAATAGGGTAAGCACCCGCCAGCATTTTCATCAGCGTCGATTTGCCCGCACCGTTGTGTCCCAAAATGGCCACCACTTCACCTGGATAGAGCTTGATTGACACGTCATCCACGGCTTGCACACCACCAAAGGCTTTGCCGATGTTTCGCATTTCAACTAGCGCGTTCATTGTGTGTCTCCTGTGACACGGCGATAAATCACATCAAACACCACAGCCGCAATCAACACCTGACCAATGATGACGTAGCGCATGCCGATAGAGACATCTAAGAGCAGCATGCCACTGTCAATGCACTGCATGATGAGTGCACCTAATACCGAGCCCAAAATCGAACCGCTACCGCCCGCCAGCGCCGCGCCACCAATCACCGCAGCCGCAATCACATACAGCTCTAGGCTTGTACCCAGCGAGTTTGTGCCCGCATTTAAACGTGCAATCGACACCACTGCCGCAATCGTGATGAGCACGCCCATGAGGGCAAACAGTATCAACGTAACACGGCGCACAGGAATACCCACCAGCGCCGCAGCTTCGGGATTGCCACCCATGGCAAAAATGTAGCGCCCAAAGCGCGTGCGATGCACGATGAAGGAGAGCGCGAGTGCCACGCCAGCCCATATGAGCACAGGGATGGGCACGCCCTGAGGTGCATCTTTGCTAGGAATTTGGTAGCTGTTCATGGCGGCTACAAAACCGCACACGAGCAGCGTAGGCATCAGAACAATCAAGGCATCGACCCACAACGCGTTATTAGTTACGTCGTAGTGCGTATTCGCACGGCGGCGACTCCAAGTCTTATAGACAAGCGCTAGTGTGACGACAACCGCTAAAACCCAGCTAGCGCTCGCACCAATCGAACCATCGAAACCACCGCCAAGGCGCTGAAAAAATTCATCATTCACGGGCTGTGTTTTGCCGTCGGCCACTAAAAATGCGGCGCCACGAAATGACATGAGGCCACCCAGCGTGACCACGAACGAAGGCACGCCCAGCTTGGCCGTGAGCAGGCCTTGATACAGCGACACGGCAATCGCCACGGCAAGCCCCGCTAGACTTGCCTCGATCCAGTGCCAGCCTCTTGTGTACATCAAGGTCGCTATCAGCACCCCCACAAAACCCATCACCGAGCCAACCGACAAATCAATATGCCGCGCCACAATGATGAGCACCATCACGGTCGCCACCACACCCACCACAGCCGTTTGCTGCGCGATGTTGTATAAATTTTCTGGCGATAAAAACAGTCCACCAGATAAAACGTTAAACACGACCGCAATCACGGCAAGAACGGATGCCATCATCACCAATCGCCAGTCAATGCTGGCTTGCTTGAGTGCAACTAGCGCATGCTTCATGCCATCCTCCAAAAAAAACCGCGAGCCAACGAATCAGCCCGCGGTTAACTCTTCATGAACTTATTTACAAGCCGCTGGACCTTTAGCTGCATCAACGCCTTTGCAAAGCGCGTCTTTTTTAATCCAACCTGCTTTAAGCACGGCATCTAGATTGGTAGCCGTCACAGGAATGGGTTTCAAGAATTGCGCTTGCAGAGCCACCTTCTTCTCGCCGCCATTCCAAGAGGTAGCGCCAGCCACTTTGCCGCCTTTAGCCAAGGCCACTGCAGCCGATGCAGCATCACGCCCGAGGTCACGCGCATCTTTCCAGACCGACACGGTTTGCGTACCGAGTGCCACGCGATTCAACGCTGCATGGTCGCCGTCTTGTCCTGATACAGGCACACCCTTCATTCCCTTGGCAGTCAAAGCTGCCACTACGCCGCCAGCCATGCCGTCATTAGACGCAATAACCGCATCGACTTTGCCGCCGTTTTTAGTCAGGATTTGCTCCATATTCTTCTGCGCGACTTCTGGTTTCCAGCCATCGGTGTACTCGTCGCCCACAATTTTGATGTCCCCTTTTTTGACCGCAGCATCAATCACTTCTTGCTGACCACCGCGTAAGAAGTTGGCATTTGGGTCAGTTGGCGAGCCCTTAATCATCACGTAATTGCCCTTTGGCTTGGCAGCCAAAATCGCACGTGCTTGCATCCGGCCCACTTCCACGTTATCAAACGTGATGTAGAACACGCCAGGCGCTTCAATCAAACGGTCGTAAGCCACGACGGGAATTTTTTGTTTGGTAGCTTTGCTAATGGCCGGCAAGATCGCGTCCTTGTCCATCGCCAGCACGATCAAGGCTTTTGCGCCCTTGGCAATCAAACTGTCAATGTCAGCCAATTGCTTTTCTGGTGAGCCACCTGCGTCCGCACTGATATAGCTTGCACCCGATTTGGTCAGTTGCGCTTTGATCGCAGCTTCGTCGGTTTTCCAACGCTCTTCTTGAAAGTTAGACCAGCTCACGCCGACCACTTGAGCAAATGCGCCTGCCGCCGCCATACTGAGCGCCAAGGCTGTCAGTGTTCTCTTCAATTTCATAAGGATCTCCATTTATAAAAGAATTAGAAAAATTGCAGCCTATTTAGTTTTGGCAGCGAACTAATCTTAGATCACCTCATCTAAAAGATGCATAGGGATAAACCCGATATAGTTTTTTAGTCAAACTAAATAAGATTCACGCCATGACATTTCGACCCCTGCTGCTTGGGCTATGCGCCTTCCCATTGGTAGCACTCACCGACACTAGAGCACCTGCCATCCCGCGCTTCGCTGAAGAAACCGATGCTGCTGGTTTGCAAAGCCGCTTTGAAGGCACGGACGAATACATGGTCGGCGGGGGCGTGGCGACCTTTGATTGCGATGCGGATGGCTTGCCTGAAATTTACGTCACGGCAGGTGTTAATAAAGCCAAGTTCTATCGCAACAAGAGTGCACGCGGCGGCGCATTAAAGCTTGTGGAAGAGCGCTCAGGGCTTGAACTCACCAATGCTATTGGTGCGTATCCGCTGGATATTGATGGCGATGGGCAAACGGATTTAGTCGTGTTGCTCGTGGGCGAAGTGCAGGTCTTCAAGGGGCTTGGGCAATGCAAGTTCGAGCGTGCTAACAACGCTTGGAACATCCACACAGGCAATGGCTGGCACACGGCTTTTTCTGCCACTTGGGAGCGCGGTCAAAGCTGGCCAACGCTGGCGTTTGGCACATACACAGACCGCAGCAAGCCCGACTTTCCGTGGGGAAGTTGCACGCCCACGCTTTTACTGCGTCCTAAAACTGAGGGTAGTTACGCAGCGCCCACACCGCTTGCGCCAGGGTACTGCGCGCTCTCGATGTTGTTTTCGGATTGGAATCGCTCAGGGAGCGCATCGCTGCGTGTCAGCAATGACCGCGAATACTACAAAGGCGGAGCAGAGCAACTATGGAAAATGAACAGCGTGAATACGGGTCAAGCTCCGACACTCTATACCGCAGCAGACGGCTGGAAGCCACTACAAATTTGGGGCATGGGCATTGCCAGTCACGACATCACGGGCGACGGCTACCCCGACGTGTTTTTAACCAGCATGTCGGATAACAAATTGCAGGTGCTGGATGCGCCATCCAGCAATCATCCGCAGCCACGCTATGTGGATATTGCCTACAAGCGCGGTGTGACGGCACATCGTCCGTATACAGGCGGCGATGTGCATCCTTCAACAGCGTGGCACGCGCAATTTGCCGACGCTAATAACGACGGTCTTGCTGATCTGTTTATCGTGAAAGGCAATGTCAGCACCATGCCCGACTTTGCAGCGCTGGATCCCAGCAACTTGCTGTTGCAACAAACTGATGGACGATTCTTTGAAGCAGGCCATCTCTCCAGTCTTGCGAGTTTTAAACGTGGGCGCGGCGGCATGGTGGTGGATTTGAATGGCGATGGCTTGCTAGATGTCGTCCAAGTCAATCGCTGGGACAAGGCGCAAGTGTGGCGGCAATTGCCAACAGACGCGACAAAAATGAATCATTGGTTGCAACTCAAATTGAATCAGCCGACTGGTAATCGCGATGCGGTGGGCGCGTGGGTGGAAGTAAAAATGGGTGAAAAGATCATTCGTCAAGAGCTCACCGTAGGAGGTGGCCATGCCAGCGGGCACATGGGTTGGATGCACTTTGGTCTTGGCAATGCCACCGACGTACAAGTGCGTGTGCAGTGGCCGAACGCGGCAACGCCACTCGCATGGAGTGATTGGATATCAGCCAAGGCTGATAACTTTTATACCGTGACCGCGCAAGGTATCGCTCAATGGAGCGCACCATGAAAAAGCTATTCATGGCTCTAGCGACGATCGTTCTGCTGCAAGCCATACCCCATATGGCCTACGGGCAAGCCCCTATCTCTAAACCTGCTACGGCATTCTCCAGCAGCGTTGCTACTGAGTGGTTTAGCCTCGCGCTGCAACTCACCCAACAAACTCCTGGTTTTAGTCCGCCTGTTGCCTCGCGCGCCTTGGCGTACTTGGGTTTAACGCTCTACGAGTCCGTGCAAAGTGGCATTCCCAACGCACAAAGTTTGGCGGGGCAATTAAACGAATTGCAGTCCCTGCCGCTCACTCAGCCCGACGAGACTTTGCACTGGCCGACCGTTGCCAACGCGGCAATGGCGACCATGACACGCATGATGTTTCCAAACGCCAGCGCCGAGAACAAAGGACGTATCGATCTCCTTGAGCGCAGCTTGCCACTCAAATACAACCAAGACTTTGACCCAAACGTGGTCACCGTAGAAGTGACGAATCGCTCACAAACCTACGGCAAACTCATGGCGATGGCCATCATGACGTGGGCGCGTACCGATGGTGGACACGAAGCATGGGGGCCCTTGCGCCGTACCCAACAAAACTATGTACCGCCTAGTGGCGAAGGTCAATGGTCAGCTACTTCACCTGCCTTTGCGCCGCCGCTCTTGCCATGGTGGGGAGAGGTTCGTCCATTTGTTTTAAAGAGCGCAAGCGCGTGCGAAGCGCCAGCACCTGTGCCGTACTCTGAACGCAAGACCTCAGCTTTTTATAAAGAGGCCGAGGAGGTGTACGCAATCAGTACTCGCGCGACACCCGAACAAAGGCAGCTCGCGCTTTACTGGGCAGACGATCCACTCAAAACACCCACACCCGCAGGGCACTGGGCGTTTATTGCAGGTGATTTGTTAAAACTAAATAAAGCCAATTTGGCCGATGCGGCGAAACTATATGCGCAATTAAATATCGCGATGGCCGATGCCTTTATTGCAGGCTGGAAAACCAAATACGTCGTTAATTTGCTGCGCCCCATCACCTACGTTCAACTCGTCATCGACAGCAATTGGGTGCCAAATTTGATGCACACGCCACCCTTCCCCGAATACCCATCAGGGCACTCGGTGCAGTCCAGCAGCGCTGCTGCCATCCTAGAGAAACGCTTTGGCACTCACACAAACTTTGTGGACAACACGCACAACGACCGCGGCTGGGGGCCGCGCACATTTACCAGTTTTAAAACTGCCGCCGACGAAGCGGCTGTGTCGCGGCTCTACGCGGGCATCCACTTTCGCACAGGCATTGAAGGTGGCAAGGTACAAGGGCGCTGCGTGGCGGGCGAGGTGCTCAAGTTAAAGTTTGAGTCGCGATAGTACGATGGTTGCACGCCCGTCCATGCTTTAAAAGCGCGTCTAAATGCGCTGACATCTTGAAAGCTCAGTAGCTCGGAAATTTCAGCAATCGTGCGCTGCGTATTGGACAAATACTCAATCCCTGCATCACGCCGAAAATCATCTTTCACACTTTGATAGTTGCTGCCTTCCGCTTCCAGCCTTCGATGCAGCGTTGTGGGCGTCACATGGAGCGCGAGCGCAACATCTTCCATCGTCGGCCACTGGGCACCGCCCAAAGACAGACGCAACTGGCGACGCAGTTTCATCGTCCAACCGCTTGGATTTTTGTACTTTAGAAAAACGGATTGCGGCGCATGACGCAAAAAGGTTTTTAACGTCGTTGCATTTTGAACAACGGGAAGAGCTAATAACTTAGCACTGAACCGAATTTTGGTAACAGGTGCACCAAAGCTCAGATTTTTTGAAAACATGATGGCATATTCACGCCAATAAGCAGGCTCAGCACCAGAAAACTCAACACTAGAAGGCGATAAGCGCTTGCCAGCCAACCAACACATGAGTCCATGCAGCATGACCAAATAAGTTTCCTCAGCAAAAAGGCGGCTCGCGGGTAGCGCAATGTGATTGGTCATGCTAATCGTCGCTTGCTCGCCCTCTACCGTTAAGGTTCCTTTGATGTCTTCTAAAAAAATGGCAAAGCCGCGCAAGATATTGGTGATAGCCTGTCCTAAATTTCGGCTGTGCAAAACCGAGTGGCAGAGCAACGCAAAACTGCCCACTTTCATTTTTTGCTCGCACAATCCAAAGAACTCATCGTCCAGCTCATTGGCTACAGCCAGCCATAAATTGGCAAAAGATGCTGCGGTAACCCGCGCTGTATCAGATAACAACAACTCGGCCGAAATAGACGCTGACTGCAAAACACGCGCCTTTGCTGCCGGTGAAAGCCTAGCGACAGCCGCGCGCAGAAAATAAATGGAAACCGTATCTTTTTGCATGATCAATAAAAGCGAATTCAGGCACTTTACCTGAAGTAAAGTCGTGGAGGCGCTAGGGTGGCAAAACTCGCCACACAAAGCGGCAAGTTTTGCACTTCCCATCAAAAGGATAAAAGCCTAAAGTTCTCCAATTGGAGATTTCTATCTATGACTACGAATTCGATTCCTTCTTTGCACCCTCTCGCCAGCTACAAGCCCAAGCACAAAGTTCGCTTTGTCACGGCGGCGAGTTTGTTTGACGGACACGACGCCTCCATCAACATCATGCGGCGCATTTTGCAAGGCATGGGCGCGGAGGTGATTCACTTGGGGCACAACCGCTCGGTGGACGACGTGGTGACGGCTGCGCTGCAAGAAGACGTGCAAGGCATTGCGATTAGCTCCTATCAAGGCGGGCATGTGGAGTACTTCAAGTACATGGTGGCGTTACTCAAAGCGCGCGGCGGCGGTCATATCAAAGTGACGGGCGGCGGCGGCGGCGTGATCGTTCCTGACGAAATTGCGGATTTAGCCAGCGTGGGTGTGCGGATTTTTAGCCCCGAGGATGGGCAACGTCTTGGCTTACCTGGGATGATTGGTGAGACGATTCAAACCGCGGATTTTGATTTATCGAGCTATGCACCTTCCTCGTTAGAGGCTCTGCAAGGCACGCCAGATATGGCTTGGCGGGCATTGTCCCAGCTAATCACAGTCATCGAAAACAAAAATGTAGATGGCAAGTTGCTAGGGAAGGTTCGTGATGCAGCTGCAAAAAAAACAACGCCCGTCATCGGCATCACAGGCACAGGCGGCGCGGGTAAATCGTCACTCACAGACGAGCTGATTCGCCGCATCAGGCTTGATCAAAACGACGCACTCAAGATTGCCGTGATTTCGATTGACCCCTCGCGTCGCAAGTCTGGCGGAGCACTCTTGGGGGATCGGATTCGGATGAATGCGATTAGTCCGTGGAGCACTAATACCCAGTCCCCCCCGAACGAGGGGGTGTCGCAAAGCGACGGGGGGGCTGGCGCTGTAATAGCCAATCAGCGTGTCTTCATGCGCTCACTCGCCACTCGCGACTTTGGTTCTGAAATCTCAGCAGCTTTGCCCGACGTGCTTGCAGCCGTTAAATGCGCGGATTTTGACCTCATCATTGTGGAGACTTCGGGCATTGGTCAAGGCGACGCAGCCATCGTGCCGTATGTGGACGTACCGCTCTACGTGATGACACCTGAGTTTGGCGCAGCATCGCAGCTAGAAAAAATTGACATGCTGGACTTTGCCGAGTTTGTTGCCATCAACAAATTTGACCGTAAAGGCGCGGCAGACGCGCTGCGCGACGTGGCCAAACAAGTGCAGCGCAACCGCGAGGCTTGGACAACGCCCGCCGACAAGATGCCCGTGTTTGGCACGATGGCGGCTCGCTTTAACGACGATGGCGTGACCGCTCTCTATCAAGCATTGAAGCCGCGCTTGGTCGAGCTTGGACTGAACCTCACCAGCGGCACTTTGCCATTGGTGACAACGCGCCATTCAACCAACCAAACCCCTATCGTGCCGCCTAGCCGCACGCGCTATCTATCTGAGATTGCGGACACGGTGCGTGGCTACAAATCTCGTGCTCGTGCGCAAGCAAAACTGGCTCGTGAAATCCAGCAACTCAAAGCTGCATCCGAGATGCTCAAAATTGGGAAACCTGACAAGGCACGTGCCTCGGAGGCCACATTGGACTTGGCCTTGCAGAGGGAGCAGGCCCAAGACCCGCGTGCCAAAAGGCTTCTGGAGCAATGGCCTGCCATGATTGAAGCGTATGCGGGCGACGAGTACATCGTCAAGATCCGTGACAAAGAGATCCGCACTGCACTGACCACCAAATCATTATCAGGAACAACGATTCGCAAAGTCAGCTTGCCCAAGTTCAAAGACCACGGCGATATCTTAGAGTGGCTGATGCTGGATAACGTGCCAGGCAGTTTTCCGTACACCGCAGGCACGTTTGCGTTCAAACGCGAAAATGAGGACCCGACGCGCATGTTTGCGGGCGAGGGCGATGCCTTTCGCACTAACCGCCGCTTTAAAGTGGTGAGCGAGGGCATGCCCGCCAAGCGCCTATCCACGGCGTTTGACAGCGTAACGCTATACGGCAACGATCCCGATTTGCGTCCCGATATCTACGGCAAAGTGGGCAATAGCGGCGTGAGCATTGCCACGCTGGACGATATGAAAGTGCTCTACGGCGGCTTCGATCTGACGCATCCCGCCACCAGCGTGAGCATGACGATTAATGGCCCGGCGCCCAGCATTTTGGCGATGTTTATGAACACGGCCATCGATCAAAACTTGGACAAGTTCAAACTTGAAAACAAACGCGAACCCACCGATACTGAGGGCGAAAAAATTCGGGAATGGGTGATGGAAAACGTGCGCGGCACAGTGCAAGCTGACATTTTGAAAGAAGACCAAGGACAAAACACCTGCATCTTTTCGACCGAGTTTTCGCTCAAAGTCATGGGCGATGTGGCGCAGTATTTTGTTGACCACAACGTGCGCAATTTCTACTCTGTCTCCATCAGCGGCTATCACATTGCCGAGGCGGGTGCGAATCCGCTGTCGCAGCTGGCGCTCACGCTCTCCAACGGCTTTACGTTTGTCGAGGCCTACCTAGCGCGCGGTATGCACATCGACGACTTTGCACCCAACCTGAGCTTCTTTTTTAGCAACGGCATGGACCCAGAGTACACGGTGCTAGGCCGCGTGGCACGGCGCATCTGGGCCACCACGATGCGCGATAAATACGGCGCGAACGAGCGTAGCCAAAAACTCAAATACCACGTGCAAACATCGGGGCGCAGCTTGCACGCGCAAGAGATTCAGTTCAACGACATTCGCACCACGCTGCAAGCGCTCATTGCGATTTATGACAACTGCAACAGCCTGCACACCAATGCGTTTGACGAAGCCATTACCACGCCCACCGAAGACTCGGTGCGCCGAGCGATGGCGATTCAACTCATCATCAACCGCGAGTGGGGGCTAGCCAAAAACGAAAATCCAAGTCAAGGCAGTTTCATCATCGAAGAGCTGACCGAGCTTGTCGAAGAATCCGTATTAACCGAGTTTGAACGCATCTCCGAGCGCGGCGGCGTGCTGGGCGCAATGGAGACGGGCTACCAGCGCGGACGTATTCAAGATGAATCTATGCACTACGAAATGCTCAAGCACACGGGTGAATATCCCATCATTGGCGTCAACACTTTCCGCAAACCCAGCGACAACGAACCACCGCAAAAGATTGAGCTGGCACGAAGCACGGACGAGGAAAAACAAAGCCAGCTCAAACGATTAAAGGACTTCCACGAAGCACACAAAACCGAATCACCCGCGATGCTCAAACGCTTGCAGCAAGCAGTTATCGACAACCAAAACGTCTTTGCGGTGCTGATGGATGCCGTGCGGGTGTGCAGCTTAGGGCAAATTACCAATGCGTTATTTGAGGTGGGTGGGCAGTATCGGCGGAGTATGTGATTGGACTGTGTAAAGCAATATGCGCTTTCATTTGCTTCACACCAGCAATTAAATTTTGAAAATGCTTTTTATCCTACCTTATAATTTTCCTGCTTTATGAGTAATACTCATGCCTCCTAGGGTTAAAGCGTAGGCTGTATTATCCTTATTGGTCTCCTCATCGCCATCAACTCCTTTTACACCTACATGATTTAAGTTTTTCAAAGCTCTGCTAGCAGCAGCCCAAATTCCTTT
>JANXRP010000082.1 GCA_025352965.1 Comamonadaceae bacterium | reverse complement strand
GGTGTGGGCGCATTGCTCAAACGCATAGGCGAGCAAGAGATAAGCAACGTGCGCATCATCCAGCACGATGCGGTTGAAGTGATCGACAACATGCTGGCGGATAGCTCGCTTGACGGCATCCACATCTTCTTCCCCGACCCGTGGCATAAGGCGCGGCATAACAAGCGCCGATTGATTCAAGCACCACTGATCACAAAGTTAGCAAGCAAATTAAAGGTAGGCGCCTACATCCACGTGGCGACCGATTGGCAAAACTATGCCGAGCAGATTTTGGAAGTGCTCAGCAATGAGCAGCATCTCAAAAATACGACAGCAAATGCAGATGGCTATGCCGACAAACCCAGCTATCGCCCACTCACCAAGTTTGAAAACCGAGGCATCAAGCTCGGGCACGGGGTGTGGGATGTGGTGTTTGAGAAAGTCTAGCTTTTAGCTAATCTTAAAAAATCCAACCCCAGCTGAACCACTGCCCACCTCTTCCACCGTCGCGTCGCGCACCGCATGGACTTTGAGCTCTAGGTCAATGCTGATACCCGCTAGCGGGTGATTGCCGTCAATGACGAGGTGCTCGGGATAGATATCGGTCACGGTGTAAAGCGCATCTAGCGGTACGTCTTTCAGCATCTCTTGCACGGGCGGATATTCTTCGTGTAAATCTTTCAATGCCGAGCCTTCAATCGTCATGCCAGCCTCTACGCCTTTGGCGAAATCTTCAGGGAAGGCTTCGCGAGGAATAAGAAAAATCAGCCGTTCGTTGAAATCACCAAAACCTTGCTCGGGTTCGATGTAAAGTTTGATTTTTTTTCCGAGCAATTGCTCGCGAGGCATGTCCATCAAGGCTTTGTCGATGGGTGGCAATAAATCATCGCCACCAACCAAAAATTCGACGGGCTCGTCTAAAACGTCCAACTCGTCGCCCATAGAGTCTTTCATGACCCACGTCAGCGCCGCAACAAAAGAAGAATTGAGTTTGTTCATGGGACAATTGTCGCATCATGAAAATTAACGCGCCCCTTCAGTTGCTTGGCAACATCACTCCGCTTGAGTTCATGGCCACGTATTGGCAAAAAAAACCTCTCCTCGTGCGCGGTGCAGTTGCTCTGCAAGCCTTATCCAGCCTGCCTTCCCACAGTGATCTTTTTGAGCTTGCCAGCCGCGAAGACGTGCCATCACGCCTTGTCGAGTTCAAAAAATCGAAATGGCAGTTGACTCATGGACCACAAAGCAAACTGCCGTCACTCAAAACCCCTAATTGGACGCTGCTGGTGCAAGGCGTGGATTTGCTGGATGCCGCGACACACGCACTACTTGAGCAATTCCGCTTTGTGCCCGACGCACGCTTAGACGACGCGATGTTTAGCTTTGCAACCGCAGGCGGCGGCGTGGGACCACACTTTGATAGCTATGACGTGTTCCTCTTGCAGACGAGCGGCAGCAGGCGCTGGCGCATAGGTGCGCAAAAGAATTTGGATTTAGTTGACGGCGCGCCACTCAAAATATTGGCGGACTTCAAACCATCAAAAGAATATGTGTTGGAAGCAGGCGATATGTTGTATTTGCCGCCGCGCTATGCGCACGATGGCATTGCAATGGTTGGCGCGGATTGCATCACTTGCTCGATTGGATTTAGAGCGCCTAAACGTGTGGAGCTGGCGCGGGAGCTGATGGATCGCCTATCCGAAGATTTAGCCGATCGCATGGATGAAGCGCTACTCTATACCGACAAAGACCAAGCGGCTACAGATGCACCTGCACAGATACCCGATGCCCTGCAAGCCTTTGCGCACAAGGCTTTGCAAGCAGCGCTGGGTAACAAACTCGACTTACAAATCCATCTTGGGGAATACTTGACCGAGCCCAAGCCTGAAGTGTGGTTTGAAGCCAAGGAGAACAAAAACTCTCAAGAAATGGCTTGGTCAAAAATCAAATCTCTCAAGCTGGACGCAGCCACTCGCATGATGTTTGATGCCAAACACATCTTCATCAATGGCGAGAGTTTTGCTGCCAGCGGTGCAGATGCAAAGCTGATGCGCAAACTAGCCAACGAGCGCGAGTTGCCAGCAGCCGATCTAGCCACGGCCAGCAGCGGCGCATGCGAATTGCTTGGTGAGTGGATGGCTGCGGGGTGGTGTCATGGATAG
>JANXRP010000054.1 GCA_025352965.1 Comamonadaceae bacterium | reverse complement strand
GACAAACATCGCCCGCTTCGGCGGCGACCCAGGCAAGGTCACCATTACTGGCCACAGTGCTGGCGCATTCTCTGCGCTTGCGCTGCTCGCAGCACCTTCAGCCGATGGGCTATTCCACCGCATCGCCGCATTCTCTGGTATGCCATCACGTCAGGTACCAGCTTGGGGCGCCGAAGAGCGTGCTATTGAGGTACTCACCTTATTGGGGATTGAGAATAATCCAGAACAGCTGTTGAACATCGAGGCGAAGCTCCTTGCCGAGACGATGAATAAGACCGTGTATACAGATCCTGGCGTAGGGCATGGTGTAGACAACGAATGCGTCGCCACCGTTGATGATAGTAAGCAGCCAAATGGCGTTCTCACCAACCACCCTATGCGCGTCCTTGAGTCTGGGCGACACCGCAACATCGACATCCTGTTCAGCAGTACCACCTACGAAACTGGGTATTGGGTTCTTCACAGAACCGAGGACTTTGATCCTGGGAGTATCGACAACCTGGTCAAGGAATTCGCCAACCGCAACCGTATCCCGCGTAGCCTCGCCCGACAAATTATCGCCACGTACGACGTTGATGGACGCACCCCAGTGCAGGTTCGCGGCTTGCTGCTCACTGACTACTCATTCACGCTACCCCAGACACGTGGTGCACTTGCTCACACTGCTGCTGGAGGCCGCGCTTATTTGCTCTGCGTTGGCCCTATCGAAGGCGTGCCCGCTGTGCACGGAACCGAAATGTACGGTATCGTAGGTCAGCAAAGTCCAGACGCCAGCGCCGAGCAAATCGTTCGTGATACCTTCGTTCGTGACGCGCTGCTCAACTTCGCCGCAGGCGACTACAAGCAACTTTGGCGTCCCGTCACCACAGAACCCATCGCACAAGGCATCGGCAATCCACCGTACGGCCCAACGGCCCATGCGGCTGAAGTCCTACACACCTTTGCGGGGATTGAGCGGACTTGATCCGCCATCAATAGCTGCAACGCGCTCGGCCAGAAACGCCGAGGACGATCCAGAGATGCCCTCATCTATTTTTTAACCCTTGGCGGCAAGCCCGTGTGCTGGGTCAGTAGTTTCCCTTTCGTCGGCTGGCCAGACGACGATTTCGAGGAAAGTGGCGTTGAATTCTTTTTACGCGCCGATGTATACGTGCCATCCGTCACAGGCTGCCACGTCGGGATTAAATGTTGCTTGCCATTGCCAATCAAATCGGCGCGCCCCATGGATTTAAGCGCATCACGCAAGAGTGGCCAATTATTCGCATCGTGATATCGCAGGAACGCCTTGTGCAGCCTACGTTGACGCTCGCCTTTCACAATTTCTACCGTCTCAGAGTCGCGCGTGATTTTGCGCAGCGGATTACGGTTGCTGTGGTACATCGCGGTCGCGGTCGCCATAGGGCTTGGGTAGAAGGTTTGCACTTGGTCAGCGCGAAAGCCGTTCTTTTTGAGCCATACGGCGAGATTCATCATGTCTTCGTCGCGTGTGCCAGGATGCGCGGCGATGAAGTACGGAATCAGGTACTGCTTTTTGCCTGCCTCGGCGCTGTACTTTTCAAACATTTGCTTGAACTTGTCGTAACTGCCGATGCCGGGCTTCATCATTTTGGACAGCGGACCGTCCTCAGTGTGTTCGGGCGCGATTTTGAGGTAGCCGCCCACGTGGTGCGTGACCAGCTCTTTGACGTATTCAGGCGATTTGACGGCGAGGTCGTAACGCAACCCCGAACCAATCAAAATCTTTTTTACACCCTTGAGCTCGCGCGCACGTCGATACATTTTGATCAAGCTACTGTGGTCGGTATTGAGGTTGCTGCAAATGCCAGGATAGACACAGGAAGGCTTGCGACACGCAGCCTCAATTTCAGGCGATTTGCAGCCAATGCGGTACATATTGGCGGTGGGGCCACCTAGGTCGGAGACCACGCCAGTAAAGCCTTTCACAGTATCGCGCATGGCTTCAATCTCACGAATTACGGAATCCTCGGAGCGGCTTTGGATGATGCGACCTTCGTGCTCGGTGATCGAGCAAAACGTGCAACCACCAAAGCAACCGCGCATGATGTTCACGCTAAAGCGAATCATTTCCCATGCAGGGATTTTGGTGTCCCCGTCGTGCGAGCCTTGGCTATCGGCGTAACTTGGGTGCGGGCTACGGGCATAGGGCAAGTCGAAAACGTGATCCATCTCAGGCGTTGAGAGTGGAATGGGCGGCGGGTTAATCCACACGTCTTTAGATGTGATGCCGTCCCCATGGCGCTGCACCAAGGCGCGGGCGTTGCCGGGGTTGGTCTCTAGGTGTAGCACGCGGTTGGCGTGGGCGTAGAGCACGGGGTCTTTGGCGACTGCCTCGTAACTTGGGAGGCGAATAACACTGGTGTCGCGTTTGAGTTTGACTAAGGGGTTGCGATGAAAGGTGAGAGGGATGGTTGCGGGTGCGGGGGGAAGGCTTATCGCAGCCTGATTAGCGTCTTTCACACACTCCCCGCCCTGCTCTCGCGCCAAATCAGCACTCATCATGTACGGGTTCACGACCTGTTCGATTCGACCCGGTGTATCAATGTCGGTGGAGTCAATCTCCGTCCACTGCGCATCGCCAGAAGCCAAGTAGGGCGTGGCTTTGCGCACAAATGCAGTGCCGCGAATGTCGGTAATTGTCTCAATCGGTTCACGTTTGGCCAAGCGATGGGCAATCTCAATAATGGCGCGCTCGGCATTGCCGTACAAGAGCAAATCGGCTTTTGCATCGACCAGCACCGAGCGGCGCACTTTATCGCTCCAGTAGTCGTAGTGCGCGATGCGGCGCAGGCTAGCTTCAATGCCGCCCAGCACCAACGGCACTTCGGGGAAGGCTTCTTTGCACCGCTGCGCGTAAACCAAAGCCGCGCGATCTGGACGTTTGCCGCCCAAGCCGCCAGGGGTGTAGGCATCGTCAGAGCGGATTTTGCGGTCTGCCGTATAGCGATTAATCATGGAGTCCATGTTGCCCGCGCTCACGCCCCAAAAGAGATTCGGTTTGCCAAGCTGCTTGAAGGCTTCGGCGCTATTCCAATCAGGTTGGCAAATCAAACCGACTCGGAAGCCTTGCTGCTCAAGGGTTCTGCCAATAACGGCCATGCCAAAACTGGGGTGATCGACATACGCGTCGCCACACACAATGATGATGTCGCACGAGTCCCAGCCTAAGCTCTCCATCTCGGCACGCGACATGGGCAAAAACTTCGCCACGCCAAAACGCTTCGCCCAAAAAGGGCGGTAGCTGGTAAGGGGCTTGGCGTCGCGCGGAAAAAGAGAGACGTCAGCAAAGACGGGAGTGGCGGACATGCCCTAATTGTAAGGCTCGGGGGCTACCTAAGTCAGCATTTGCGCAACTAGAACTCCAATCGCCAACGAGCTTGTTAGCCCAGGCGACTCAATCCCAAACAAATTGACCAAGCCCTCGATTCCATGATCCTGCTGGCCTTGAATCACAAAATCTTTGGCCGCTTCGTGCTGGCTATTGATTTTGGGGCGAATGCCCGCGTAGCCTGCGACTAACGAGCCGTCCTGCAAAGCAGGCCAATATTTGCGGATTTCGGCATAAAACGCATCGCCTCTTGCTGGATCGACGACCAGATCGTCGCTCAACTCCACCCACTGCACATCAGGACCAAATTTAGCCTGTCCACCCAAATCTAGCGTGAGGTGTACGCCAAGTCCTGCGGCCTCTGGCACAGGGTAAATCAATCGGCTAAAGGGCGATCGCCCCGAGAGCGTGAAATAGTTGCCTTTGCAATAAAACTCGCTCGGAACATGCTTGGCATCTAAGCCTTTGATTTTTCGTGCAAGGCTGGGTGCATGAATACCCGCGCAATTAATAACGCTCCTTGCCTCTAACTCTGTGCCGTCTTCCATGACGATTTGAATGCCCTGCAAGCCAATAGCCATATGGCTTACAGTCGTATTGCAAACGACCATGCCACCTGCGTTTTCTCCGCTTGCGTTCTCAATATCGCCTTGCAAGCTAAGCATGAGCGCGTGGCTGTCGATGATGCCCGTGCTGGGTGAGTGAACGGCAGCCACGCAGGAAAGCGCTGGTTCTAGGTTTTGCGCCTGCTCCCGTGAAATCAGCGCTAAGTCATTCACACCGTTCGCCGCCGCTTTGGCGATGATGCCTTGCAAC
>JANXRP010000150.1 GCA_025352965.1 Comamonadaceae bacterium | reverse complement strand
CTTCATAAAAAATTGATCCTAAGAATAGTAAGTTAGTTCAAAAATACTGAGGGCTTATCGGGATAAGCATGACGCAAAAACTGCACGCTAAGTTGCCACTCAACCTATTGCTCTTGCGCTGCCTTTCGTCCAACGTTGATGCTATAAGCTTGAGTACTGAACGCAAGTATCAACATGATTATGAGATCGGCAAAATCTAACCACATGCCATTAATCAGTGTAGTAATCATAGCGACAGGGATGGGACCGATACCAAAAAGCAGCAGACTGAAAAAGACTCCCCATGCGCCCCAAGAATTGTAGGTAAGCAATAACCCCAGCAGCCATAACAACAAAAAATAAACGTAATACATCAGCCAAAGTCCATGCGCCGCAAAAATACGTGTGCAACGAATAAACGAAAGCGGAAGAAGAATGAGAACGCTGATAGCAATCGAAATGTCTCTAAGCCACGAATAACTCTTAGCACCAAGCCAAACAGTACCGTGAATATATAGCCCAATAAGAAGCACCAACAGAGCACAGCATCCTAAAACTAAAACAATGCTCCCCATCCTTTTGATTTTCTCCCACATATTTATCTCCTGGACTCCTAAGAAATTCTGTACTACTAAAAAACATAGAGAACACTGTATGACCCGCACTATAGCCTAAGCAACTCCCTCTTCATCCGCTCATTTTTAATCCGCCGCGACTCGCTCAAAAAACTCATGCGCATGGGCGAAAGCGTAGCCGCTGCTTCCTCTCTTGTGATGCGTGGCAGGCGCGGCAAGCCCGCTTTGTCGGCAAGCTGGTCGTAGTAGTCCCCAGTCTTTTGTCCGTCGTCCTGGGCGATGTTGTAGTTGCGCTGTGGCTTACCTCGCCAAAGCGCTGCGATACAAGCCTTCGCCAAATTATTGGCATGGATGTGATTGGTGTACACATCGTCGCGTGCGACCAGCATGGGCGTGCCTGCGCGGATGCGATCGAGTGGATTGCCGCCCTCGCGGTCAGGCGCATAAATGCCTGGAATGCGTAAGGAGCTGACGCGCACGCCGCTTTGCTTGCCAAAGGTTCGAATCACGTTTTCAGCATCCACACGGCGCTTGGCTCTATCGGTTTGAGGGTTCACCGCACGTGTCTCGTCCACCCACTCGCCCCCGCAATCGCCATACACGCCTGTGGTGGAGGCATAAATGAGCGCGGTGGGCTTGCTGCGCTGCCTAAAAGCACGAATCAGATTTGCACTGCGCGTATCCCTGTCGCCACTGTCATCACTATTGGGCGGAGGTGCAAGCTGCAAGGCATATGCAGCAAGGCCTGCGAGCCGATGCAAGCTGGAAGGCTTATCCAGATTGGCCTGCAAGGGCGTGATGTTTTGATTGCGTAGTTCTTGCACACGATCAAGGCTGGACGTAGTAGCCAGCACGCGCACATGCTTGGGCAGACGACGCGCTATGCGCAAGCCCACATCGCCGCAGCCAATGATGAGCACGCGGGTTTGTTTAAAACGACGGCTTTTAGTGCCTAAAAAAGATGTTTGCAAGGGGATAATCTAGAGTCTTAAGCTTTGGCTAATTTCCCAATCATAGTTACCTCTATTTTTATGTCTTTCAAAATCACCGTAGAACCCTCTAACCGCGTTTTCGATGTCAACGAGGGTGAAGTCATCCTGCTGGCTGGTATTCGCCAAGGCGTTGCCATGCCCTATGGCTGCAAAGACGGCGCTTGCGGCTCGTGCAAGTGCCTCAAGTTATCGGGCACCGTCAAGCACGGCACGCATCAAAGCAAGGCGCTATCGGACATGGAAGAAGCCAATGGCTATGTGCTGCCCTGCTGCGCAGTGCCCCAGTCTGATGTGGTGCTGGAGAGCAAACAAGTCACCGCAGCGGATGCTTTCCCTGTCAAAAAAATGCCAAGCCGCATCACCACGATGGAGCGCCTCTCGCACGACGTGATGCGCCTTGTTTTGCAACTGCCAGCGGCCGAGCCATTCCAATACCATGCAGGGCAATACATCGAATTTATTTTGCGTGATGGTGCGCGCAGGGCTTACTCCATGGGTAATGCGGCGCATACCACCGAGGGAAAATCCATCGAGCTACATATCCGCCATATGCCTGGCGGCAAATTTACCGACCCAGTGTTTAGCACGATGAAAGAGAAAGACATCGTGCGCATCGAAGGTCCTTACGGCGGCTTCTATCTGCGCGAAGATTCAGATAAACCCATGATTCTCTTGGCTTCGGGCACGGGCTTTGCACCCATCAAAGCGCTGATTGAGCAGATGGAAAAGATCGGATCGACACGTCCTGCCACTTTGTATTGGGGTGGTCGCCGCCCCAGCGATATGTATTTGGATGCGTGGGTCAAAGAGAAATTGGCTTCAATGCCCAATCTCAAATATGTTCCTGTGATTTCGGACGCGCTGCCTGAAGACGCATGGACGGGGCGCACAGGATTCGTTCACGCTGCGGCTATCGCAGACGTGCCCGACATGAGCGGCTATCAAGTCTATGCCTGCGGAGCACCGATTGTGATTGAGTCCGCGCAAAAGCAATATGTGGAGCAATGCGGATTGCCAAGCGACGAGTTTTATGCCGATTCGTTCACGAGCGAAGCAGATAAGGCCAAAACGCAATAAAGGGACTGCATGAAACAACTTCTAGCGCTCTGCCTTGCCGCCCTGCCCTTGCTCGGTATGGCGCAAGCCCAAAAAGCTATTCGCCTCGTTGTGCCCTACGCTGCGGGCGGCCCAATTGACGTGAGCGCTAGGCTCTTGGCCGATAAGGTCAAAGAGAGTTTGGGCAGCGTGATCGTCGATAACAAGCCTGGCGCGGGTGGCAACTTGGGCGCAGACCTTGTCGCCAAAGCCTTGCCAGACGGCATGACGATTGGTATTGCAGCAGTTGCCACGCACGCGATCAACCCTTGGCTGTTTGCCAAAATGCCATATGACTCGGCACGCGATTTCACACCGATTACGCAAATTTTGCGTGTTCCCAATGTTTTGGTGATGAACGCGGACGCTGCCAAGCGCCTCCATATCGACTCACTCCAAGACTTTGTGGCTTACGCAAAAGCTAACCCTGCCAAGCTCAACTATGGCAGCGGAGGCCTTGGCAGCGCGGGGCATTTGGCAGGCGAAATGTTCAAAGCACGTGCTGGCATCTTTGCCGTGCACATCCCCTACAACGGTGGCAACCCTGCGCAGCTTGCGCTACTGTCGGGCCAAGTGGACTTCAACTTCGATAACCTCGCCACCGCCGCGCCCAATATCAAAAGTGGCAAACTCAAGGCGCTAGGCGTAACGACGCTGACACGATCGCCCGCGTTGCCCGATGTTCCATCGGTTGCTGAAAGTTATAAAGATTTTTCCATCGACACGTGGTGGGGTTTGGTTGCACCCGCAAACCTACCGCTTGCCCTGCAAGCCAAGCTGCATAAGGCTTTTAGCGAAGCACTGCAAAGCCCAGATATCAAAACACGCTTTGCAGCGATGTATGCCGAACCCACACCCACAACGCCTGAAGTGTTTGGTGCGCTCATTCAAAGCGAACTTAAAAAATATGAGCCTATGGTCAAGGCCAGCGGCGCGAAGGCGGAGTGATTTTTGGCAGCTTAGATAAGTAAAAAGCCCTTGATTTTTCAATCAAGGGCTTCAATACATTGGTGCGGCTGGCAGGAATTGAACCCACGACCCTCTGGTTCGTAGCCAGATACTCTATCCAACTGAGCTACAGCCGCACACAGCCTCTGATTATAAGGCAGGTTGAACAACTCTCCAAACAGTTTTTCCACCGCTAGCTTTGTCTAACTGCACAAGCACGGCTTCATGCGCTGCCATTTCGTCGTTTGTTGGCGTTAAAACGGGTAAATCGTATTGCCGCAAGTCAATCGCTTGAATTGCTTGCGACTTTTCTTCCACGCCCGCATCCATCAAAAGCGCATCTTGCCCGCGCGTAAGGCCAATGTACACGTCCGCCAGCAGCTCCGCATCTAACAACGCCCCGTGCAGCTTGCGCCCCGAGTTATCCACGCCTAAGCGGTCGCACAGCGCATCCAAGCTGTTGCGCTTGCCAGGGTATTGATGTTTGGCCATCGCCAACGAGTCCACTACCTTGGCAACCACGCTGGTAAAACGATTTTTGCCAGCGCGCTTGAGTTCTGCTTCCAAGAAGCCGACGTCAAACGGCGCGTTATGAATGATGATTTCGTCTGCGCCCGTGATGTACGCTAAAAAATCGTCTGCAATTTCGGCAAATTTAGGCTTGTCACTCAGAAACTCGGTTGTGAGTCCGTGAACGCGCAAAGCGCCCTCATCGCTGTCGCGCTCGGGGTTAAGGTAGTAATGTTTGTTGTTGCCCGTGAGCTTGCGATTGAGTAATTCGACGCAGCCGAGTTCGACAATGCGGTCGCCTGTGGCGGGTGAAAGTCCCGTGGTTTCGGTATCCAGCATGACTTGGCGCATGATTTTTGACCTTTAGCTCAATGCAATTCTTTGGCGTGGTTGATAGTGTATTTTGGAATTTCCACCACTAAATCCGTTTGTGCCACAAAGGCTTGGCATGACAGGCGCGAGTTGGGCTCTAAGCCCCAAGCGCGGTCTAGCAAATCCTCTTCGTTTTCGTCCATCTCGTTCAAACTGTTAAAGCCCTCACGCACAATGATGTGGCAGGTGGTGCACGCGCAGCTCATATCGCAAGCGTGCTCGATAGCGATGCCGTGCTCCAGCAGCGCTTCGCACAAACTGTCACCGCTGGAAGCCTTGATGGACGTGCCCTCTGGGCAGAGTTCTGCATGCGGGAGGATTTTTATAGTGATGGCCATGATTTAGATATTTTCGATGTTTTTTCCAGCCAGCGCACGTGCAATGCCAGCATTCATTCTGGCGGCGGCAAAGGCTTCGGTGGCTTTAGCGAGTTCCGCAGTTACGCCCTCAATCGCTTTGGCATCCTCAAGTGATTTGGAAGCGATGCAAGCCGTCACTAATTCATCAATTTGAGCTTGCTCTTTAACATCCAATAAGTCGCGATCTGAACTAAGCGCCGACTGCACCGCAATCACCATTCGGTCGCTCTCGAGCCGTGCTTCAGCCAGCGCCCGAGCAGCCATATCTTGTGCCGCCGTGCCAAAACTGTCGCGTAGCATGGTGGCGATTTGCTCGTCGGTGAGTCCATAACTGGGCTTGACGTTAATGCGTGCCTCAACGCCTGAGTTTTGCTCGACTGCCGAAACGCTAAGTAACCCATCGGCATCCACCGTAAATGTGACGCGAATCTTGGCTGCGCCTGCCGCCATGGGTGGAATGCCGCGCAGCTCAAAGCGCGCCAGCGAACGGCAATCCGCCACCAAGTCGCGCTCGCCCTGCACCACATGCAGCGCCAGCGCCGTTTGTCCGTCTTTGTAGGTCGTGAAGTCTTGTGCCATCGCAGTGGGAATGGTTTGGTTGCGCGGCACGATGCGCTCGACCAATCCGCCCATGGTCTCGATGCCCAGCGAGAGCGGAATCACATCTAAGAGCAGCATGTCGTCTGCATCCGTACCCGTTTTGTTGCCTGCCAATTGGTTCGCTTGAATCGCCGCACCCAGCGCCACCACTTCGTCAGGATTGAGATTAGTCAGTGGTGGCTTGCCAAAGAACTCGCCCACCACAGCTTGAATGTGCGGCATGCGCGTGGAGCCGCCCACCATGACGGTGCCGTCAATATCTGCAGGTTTGAGCTTGGCATCGCGCAGCGCTTTTTTGACGGCGGCCAGCGTGCGATCGGTGAGTGGCTTTACGGCCGCCTCAAACTCAGCACGGCTCACCCCCCTGTCAGCTTTGCTGACATCCCCCCCAAGATTACGAATTTTTGGGGGAACTATGACATTGGCGCTTACAGTCAAAGCTTCCTTGATTTTTCGCGCTTCTAACTGAGTCACTCGTCCATCCAGCAGCTGCACAAGCGCGTGATCGTAATCATCACCGCCCAATGCAGAGTCACCGCCCGTGGCGACTACTTCAAACACACCTCTGGACAGCTTTAAGATCGAAATATCAAACGTGCCGCCACCTAAGTCGTAAATCGCGTACAAACCTTCAGTTGCATTGTCGAGTCCATATGCAATCGCCGCCGCTGTGGGCTCGTTGATGAGGCGCAGCACGTGGAGCCCCGCTAGCTGGGCCGCGTCTTTTGTGGCTTGGCGCTGCGCGTCATCAAAGTACGCAGGCACGGTAATCACCGCGCCAAAAATATCGTCGTTAAACGTGTCTTCCGCACGGTATTTGAGCGTCGCCAAAATCTCTGCGCTCACCTCGACGGGGGACTTTTCGCCCGCCACGGTTTGAATACTCACCATGCCATCTTTGGCAAGCATTCGATATAGTAGTGAGTCGGCATGTGCGATGTCAGGTAAGCCACGTCCCATCAGCCTTTTGACAGAGACGATGGTATTGGTGGGATCACTCAATTGTGCGTCTACTGCGGCAAAACCAATCTCTCGTTTATTTGTATCCACATAGCGAACCACAGATGGCAACAGCACGCGACCTTGCTCGTCGGGTAGGCACTCCGCCACACCGCTGCGCACACTGGCAACCAGCGAATGCGTGGTGCCAAGGTCAATGCCAATGGCGATGCGGCGTGCGTGAGGATCGGCCGCTTGATTGGGTTCGGAGATTTGCAAGAGAGCCATTTTTTCGATTATTTCTTTACAAGCGATCTTCTAATTCAGATTCAAATTTTTCAATAAACATCAGGCTGCGAATCAAGCCAGATGCGGCTTGCGGGTCATTGCTCTCGTCTAAGGCACGACCACATTGGCCTAGCAGGTTTTGCTTAAGAGCGGATACCTCAGCCAAGAGCGTTTCAATTTGCGCATCGCTGGTTGCATCATCTGCCGCTTCACGCCACTCGATTTGCTGCATCAAAAATGCGGCTGGCATGGCGGTATTATTTTCGGCGTTAATAGGCGCGCCGCGCAGTTCACACAGGTATGCAGCGCGTTTGAGCGGGTCTTTGAGCCTTTGGTAAGCCTCGTTAATCCGCACACTCCACTGCATGGCAAGGCGCTCTAGCATTGCACCTTGCGAGGCAAATTTATCGGGATGCGCTTGGCGCTGTAGTGCTTTCCATTTGGTATCTAACTCTGACAGACTTTGCTCGAACTGCTTTGGCACACCAAATATTTGAAAGTCATTGTCCGTTAGGCTAGACACGGAAAGATTCACCACAGCCGCAGCGATCGCGCTCATTGGGATTAATAAATTTGAAACCTTCGTTCAAACCTTCGCGGGTGTAGTCAAGCGTCGTGCCTTCGATATACGGCAGGCTTTTTGGATCAACCAGCACCTTGATGCCACGGTCTTCAAACACCACATCCTCTGGCATTTGTTCGTCCACGTACTCAAGCTTGTACGCCAGACCCGAGCAACCCGTGGTCTTAACGCCAAGGCGCACGCCTAGGCCTTTGGCGCGTTTAGCAAGGTAGCGGTTGACGTGCTTGGCAGCGGTTTCGGACAGCGTGACGGACATAAACAATTACGCAGTAACTGCGGCTCCCATTTTGGCTTTGTAGTCGTTCACAGCGGCTTTGATCGCGTCTTCCGCGAGGATGGAGCAGTGAATTTTGACGGGCGGCAACGCCAGCTCTTCAGCGATTTGGCTGTTCTTGAGTGCCGCAGCTTCGTCTAGCGTCTTGCCCTTGACCCATTCGGTCACTAACGAGCTAGACGCAATTGCCGAGCCGCAGCCGTAGGTTTTAAAGCGCGCGTCTTCGATGATGCCCGTCACGGGATTGACCTTAATTTGCAGCTTCATCACGTCGCCGCAAGCAGGTGCGCCGACCATGCCCGTACCAACGGAGTCATCCGTTTTGTCAAAACTACCAACGTTGCGTGGATTTTCGTAGTGATCGACTACTTTGTCTGAATAAGCCATGATTTTTCTCCTAGTGTGCTGACCATTGAATGGTGCTGATATCAATACCGTCTTGATACATCTCCCAAAGCGGCGACAAGTCGCGCAATTTAGCGACATTCTCTTTAATCGTCTTTACCGCGAAATCCATTTCATCGATGGTCGTCCAGCGACCAATCGTCATGCGAAGACTGCTGTGCGCCAACTCGTCACTGCGCCCTAGGGCACGTAGTACATAGCTTGGCTCTAGGCTGGCGCTGGTGCAAGCCGAACCGCTAGAGACCGCGAGACCCTTGATACCCATGATGAGCGATTCGCCCTCAACATAGTTAAAACTCATATTGAGGTTGTGCGGTACGCGGCGGGTTTCGTGACCGTTGATGAAAACTTGCTCAATATCTTTGAGTCCATTGAGCAGGCGATCTTTCAAGGCGGTGATGCGTTTATTTTCCTCGTGCATTTCAGCCTTGGCAATGCGGTACGCCTCGCCCATGCCCACGCATTGGTGGGTCGGCAAGGTGCCACTGCGCATGCCACGCTCGTGTCCACCGCCATGCATTTGCGCTTCTAAACGAATGCGCGGTTTGCGGCGAACGTAAAGTGCGCCAATGCCTTTAGGACCGTAGGTTTTGTGCGAGGTCAGACTCATCAGATCGACGGGCATTTTCGACAAATCGAATTCGACGCGACCCGTGGCTTGCGCGGCATCCGAGTGGAAGATCACCCCCTTTTCGCGGCAGATGGCACCGATGGCGGCGATGTCCTGGATCACGCCGATTTCGTTGTTCACGAACATCACGCTGGCCAGGATGGTGTCGGGGCGGATGGCCGCCTTGAAGGCGTCCAAATCGACCAAGCCATCGGCCTGCACG
>JANXRP010000143.1 GCA_025352965.1 Comamonadaceae bacterium | reverse complement strand
GCATTGAACGAGACGGATAAAGCAGGCGGCGCGTTCCAGGCGCAAAGTGTCGTGCTGACCAAAATCAACCAAGGGCTGCGCGAGCAACTCGATCCACACCAAGTTTTTAATACAGGGAGAATTTAAAAATGAGCACACCATCTATTGTGAGTACCGAAGGCGCTGCCGTTGGCGAGGCATTGGGAGCCGCCGTTGGCGGCGTGGGCAACGCCATGCCGATGCCGCCCACGTTCACGAACTTTGCGGACGAGCGCTTGCATCGTAAGCAACGCCTTGCGGCCAGTTTTCGTATCTTTTCGCGCTTTGGACTAGACGAAGGCGCAGCGGGGCACATCACCGTGCGCGACCCCGAGTTTCCGACCACGTTTTGGGTCAATCCCTTTGGTGTGCATTTCAGCCAAGTTAAGGTCAGTAACTTGATTCGCGTCGATCACCACGGCAACATCGTTGAAGGTTCGCATCCGCTCAACCGCGCTGCATTTGCCATCCACTCCCGCATCCACGAAGCGCGCCCCGACGTGATAGCCGCCGCGCATACGCATGGCATCCATGGACGAGCGTTTTCGATGCTGGGCAAGCCGCTGTCGATGATTAGCCAAGATGCCTGCGCGTTTTATAACGACCACGTGCTCTACGACGACTATGGCGGCGTGGTGCTCGATCTAGAAGAAGGCGTACGCATTGCGCAAGCGCTGGGCAAAAACAAAGCTGCCGTGCTGCGTAACCACGGCCTCTTAACGACGGGCGGGTCGGTGGAATCCGCCGCGTGGTTTTACGTCAGCATGGAGCGCAACTGCCAAGTGGAGTTATTGGCTCATGCGGCAGCAAACGGACAACCGCTGCGCGAAGTACCCGAGGCGGCTCGTGTGCAAGCGTATGGCGTGGTGGGGACTGAATATTCGGGTTGGTTTCAGTTTCAACTGCTGTATGCACGGGCGCTTAAAGAGAATCCTGATTTTTTGGATTGAGAGAGTCGGCTATACTCATTTGGTCATTACGATCAATATGACCATAAGGATTAAGCCATGATTACTGAAGCTACAGCTGTCACATTCCGACAAAATTTGGGTGAAATGCTCAATCAAGTGATTTACCGACAAGATCAAATTGTTATTAATAAAGACGGACGCGCCGTTGCCGCCTTAGTAGGTTTTGAGTTATTTGACCGAATCCGAATCATGCGTTCGCGTTTTGACGCGCTAACCACGCAGTTGACTGCATCGTTTAAAGACACGCCAGAAGATGTTGGTATGGTGGAAATTGAAGCAGCCATTAAAGCTGAAAGAGCCGCCAACAAGAGCCTTGCATAGCATGGCTTGGTCGCTGGTACTTGATACCAATGTCTTGCTGAGTGGCCTAGCCTACCCAAGCAGTGTGCCTGGCAAGATAGTGACTGCTTGGCGTACAGGTGCAGTCAAAGTAGTTTTGTCGCCGTACATTTTGGATGAATTGCGACGCGTGTTGCCAAGGCTGCGCGAGCGTCATCAAATGACCGATATGCAAATCTCTGAGTTAGTCGATTGCCTAAGCTTTGAAGTCGACTTGGTTGAACCCGATAGCACGGTCGATGTTGCGCTAACAGACCCATTTGATCAAAAAATATTGGGCACGTTAAGGGTTGCACAAAGCACGAGGCAAACCCAATTTTTAATCACGGGCGACAAAGCGTTACTGAAGCTGGCTAACCGTTACCCGATTTTATCTCCCGCTGAGTTTTGGCAGCGGTTTGGTGGATAGTCCAGATTTGAATTTGCTGCATACCGTCGTCTCGCAAAAAGTTTTAGTAGCACCCTTTATCAGGGAAATTAGCTGATTGATACAAACTACAAGCCGAAATTTATCCTTGCATATTGATACATCAAGTAAAAAAATGCAAGGATGTTTGCCCCTCATGTTCCACTAAAATCGCGCCCATGATTCGTACTTTACTTAAATCCAAAATTCACCGCGCGGCGGTCACCCAGTGCGAGCTGCACTATGAAGGCTCTTGCGCCATTGACGAAGACTTGCTGGATGCGGCCGATATTGC
>JANXRP010000131.1 GCA_025352965.1 Comamonadaceae bacterium | reverse complement strand
GAGCCGCATTTTCGAACTCGCCGTGATCCTCGCCGACGATGCACGACGCGAGCCGGAGAGCGTGGGACCATCTCGTCACTAGACAGCGCCAAGCCCATACGGGTATTGGCGTCTTCGAGAGACGATAAACCTGCGCCGAGTATGTCGATGCGCTCCATGGCAACGGATGGCAGCACATCAAACAAGCTGCTCACGCTGTCACGATCAAAGAAAACCGACTCCGTCATGCGATCGTGTAATAGCGCAGAAATTGCCTGCAAAGCCTTATCCGACAAGGGCTTGGAGGCATTGATGTGGAACTCGGTCACGCGCTCAACGCGCTGCAAACTGCTGGCGGCAATGCCGCAATTACGGGCGATGTCCGTGGCTTTGGACGACCAAGACGAAATCGTGCCTCGGCGAGGCGCAACCAGTATGGCTTGTGAGACACCCTGCCCGCTAGGGCTTATCGGGTGTGACTTACCAGCAGGCTCGCCGTATGTGAGTAGCGCCGTGAGATTGGCCTCGGTCTCGCTATCAGGCGATTCTGACAAAGCTATCCAATGCACAAAACCAGCGGTTACGCTTTGGATAGAGGGCCAAATAGCTTGAAGTTTAGAGAGCAGCGCGGACTGCTGCGCGGTGGTGAGTGCTTGAATTTGAGTGTCCAAGCAGAGGATGTGCGGTATCACTAAGTTTGCCCTTTGTAGAGGACTTTATTTTACGGGGTGATTGGCATCTCGATGTATACGTGCAGCTGCTAATGGTCAAAAACTCTGCTAAAGTAGTGACCTCACTACATAAAGGTGCTAATCATGCAAACCGTAGCTGCTGCCGAAGCCAATCGCCAATTCTCTTCCCTGCTCCAACAAGTCAAAAAAGGAGCGTCTTACCAGATCACCTCTCGTGGTGAGCCTGTAGCGGTGCTGATGGCGTTTGCTCGCTATAAAAAAGTGAAACAAACAAAGACCAAGATTGGCGACTTACTGGCGATGCCTGGCATCGGGGATGTTTCATTTGACATCCCCACATGGACTGAAATTGCTCGCCCTGCCGAGTTCTCTTGATGTATTTGCTAGATACGAACGTTGTCTCGGAGCTGCGCAAGATTAGCTCAGGCAAAGCCGACATCCATGTCACAAAATGGGCTAACCAAGTTGATGCTATCGATCTTTATCTGTCGGTGATTACGATTCAAGAATTAGAAATTGGAGCGCAATTGCTTGAGCTACGCGACAAAACACAAGGCGCGATGATTCGCAAATGGCTAGAAGACTATGTTCTTCCTAGTTTTGAAGGGCGAGTTTTGCCCATTGATATTGCTGTGGCACTGCGTAGTGCCAAGCAGCACGTCCCCAATCCTCGTCCATTTCGTGATGGATTGATTGCAGCTACGGCCTTGGTTCACAAAATGACGGTTGTCACACGTAACGCACGAGATTTTGAGACGTCTGGGGTGCCAATCATTAACCCGTGGATAGCGAGCTAGTTACAAAAAAACCTCAAAGAAGCTGCGCTTCGATGAGGTTCTTTACTGGCGGAGAAGGCGGGATTCGAACCCGCGGAGGGTATAACCCCTCGCACGCTTTCCAGGCGTGTGACTTAAACCGCTCATCCACCTCTCCAGTAGTGGCAATTGTAACTTAGCGAACGACGGCAATCTGCTCGCGCTTGCCTGCTTTGTAGGTGTAGAGCGTTAAAGCGCCGTTTTTAATATCGCCTTTTTCGTCAAAGGCAATAGTGCCCGTGACGCCTTTATAACCTTCGGTTTTGGCAAGGACTGGCAGGTATTTTGCAGGGTCAGACGATCCCGCTTTTTGCATGGCCTCAGCCATCACCATCACAGCGTCATACACATAAGGCGCATAGAGTTTGACTTCAACGTTGTTCTTGGTTTTGAAATCCGCCGAAAATTTATCCATGCCAGATTTTTGCTCACCCTCAACACCGCCCGCTTCTGCACAAATCACTTGGTTGTCTTCTAAACCTTCAGCCGCAAGTTTTGGCAACTCAGTCGTACAAATGCCATCGCCGCCTAAGAATTTGACCTTGAGACCCAATTGCTTGGCCTGCTTGAGCATAGGACCGCCCACTGCGTCCATGCCACCAAAGAACAAAACATCAGGATTGGTTGCTTTGATTTTGGTGAGAATCGCCATGAAATCGGTGCTCTTGTCTGTGGTGAACTCATGCGCGGCCACTTTGCCACCTTTGGCTTGTACCGCTTTTTCAAATTCTTCTGCAACACCTTGTCCATAGGCGGTACGGTCATCAATCACAGCAATCGATTTACCCTTGAGCGTATCTACTGCATAACGCCCAAGCGTGCCGCCCAAGTGAACGTCGTCAGCCACCACGCGGAATGTGGTTTTGAAGCCTTGGCGTGTGAGTTTTGGATTGGTGGACGATGGGGAAATTTGAGGAATCCCCGCATCTGAATAAATTTTGGATGCAGGAATGGATGTACCTGAGTTGAGGTGTCCAATCACGCCATTCACTTTGGCATCGACCAGTTTTTGCGCGGCCGCTGTACCTTGCTTTGGATCGGATGCATCGTCTTCCGCGACGAGCGAAAATTTAACAACCTTGTCGCCAATTTTGAAACCTTTGGCATTGAGTTCATCCACAGCCATACGTGCACCGAGCTCATTGTCTTTTCCCAAATGAGCATTTGCGCCACTGGTGGGGCCTACGTGCCCAATTTTGATGGTGTCATCTTTTTTACTGCACGCTGCCAGCAAAACGATAGCGCCAAGGGCAACAAGTGTCAATTTGATTTTCATGAATCTAGGTCTCTCAGTAGTTAAAACTGAGATTGTCCTAATTTTTTGCGTCGTGGTGCGTCAGGGGATACCCTCGCTGTTTGTAGTAGCCCCAGCGTTTGCGTGCCTCTACTTTGGCAACCTCCTGTTGGGGCACGATTTCAATCAAACGCTCAAAGCGCTCAAAGCCAACGGGTTGCGCATTACCCAAATAAATCAAAAATCCAGATTGATTTTCTGCCAGCGTATTGATTTGATCCACCGTCGCCAGCCAGACGTTCACTTTTTCATCGGAGACCTCATCCGCTTCTTCGCCTACAAAGGCATGCGGAATAAAGTCAACGTCCGAGAACGTCCAAAGCGCACTATCCAGCGCTTCTAGCCAATCTTGCTCGCCCACAACGAGAACTGGCTTTTCTTGTTGCCAAGCTTTCTTAACAAGGCGGCAAACGTAATGATGAGTATCTGCAACGTTAAAGTGAAAACTGATGTTGGTCATTTCGCCAGCAGCCATTCCAAAAGCAAGCCCACAGGCCGTGCGGTTGAACCCTTTTCGCGTCCACCCTTCCAAGCCACTCCAGCAATGTCTAAGTGCGCCCAAGGATAGTCTTTAGCGAAACGCTCCAAAAACTTGGCGGCAGTCACCGCGCCACCCTGACGATCCGACACATTGGCCACATCAGCGAAATTGCTCTTCAGACCTTCAGCGTATTCGTCATCTAACGGCAGTCTCCAGCACAAATCGAGCGCTCGTTCACCTGCATTGTGGAGTTCAGCTGCCAACGCATCGTTTGTAGAGAACAGCCCAGCCCGCACAGCGCCAAGCGCAATACCGCACGCACCCGTTAGCGTGGCAATGTCCACCACGGCGGCGGGTTTAAAGCGCTTGGCATACACCAACGCATCGTTCAAAATCAAACGCCCTTCCGCATCGGTGTTGAGCACCTCAATGGTTTGACCATCCATTGCCGTGACGACATCGCCTGGCTTAGTGGCGTGACCGCTTGGCATGTTTTCTGTGGCGGGAATCAGTCCAATCACATTCAATTTAGGCTTCAGTTCAGCCAATGCGCGAAATGTGCCCAGCACCGAAGCTGCACCGCACATATCAAACTTCATCTCGTCCATGCCCGCACCGCCCTTGAGTGAAATGCCACCCGTGTCAAACGTCACGCCTTTACCGATGAGCACCGTCGGCGCAGTCGTCTTCGCACCACCCATGTACTTAAGGACAATGAAGCGTAGCGGCTCGTTTGAGCCACGTGCCACCGACATAAACGAGCCCATGCCCAATTTGGCGACTGCCGATGGGCCTAGCACTTCGCAAAGCACCGCGGGGTGTGCCTTAGCGAGCGATTTAGCCGCCTCGCCCAGCATCGTCGGCGTGGCGTAATTGGCAGGACGATTGGCCCACTCTTTGGCGAAGTCCATACCTGCGACGAGCGCTTGTCCGTGGGCAAAAGCTGCCTTTGCTTTGACGCTATCAGCCACACCAACCGTGACCTGCGCCAGCATGCGCCCCGATTTGTCTTTTGTTCCCGTGCCCTTGGTCGCGGTGTACACATACGTCGCGTCGGCAATCGCCTGCATCACGATCGGCAGATGCTGACTCTGCGATTCATCGCCTAAAACCACGGTCAGCTTTTTCACCGAGCGACCTTTAAGTGCAGCCATGCCAGCGGCAAATGCATCGCGTACATTTTTGGCTACATTTTTGTCAACGCTTTTGCCGGCAGACATGACAACCGCCACGCGGCTTGCTACGCCAGCAGCGCCATAAAGCGTCAAAACTTTGCCAGCCTTATCTTCGAAATCACCACTGGCCTGTGCGCCTTGCACAGTCTGGGCTAGCGGCCATGATGCCTTGGAAGCCTTATCCGATTTGGCTTGCGACGGGAGCAGTATTAAAAGTGCATCGGATTTTTCAGTGCAAGCTTGGGCAGGAGTGAGAGTTTTGAGTTGGAACTTCATAGGTGATCGTAGATGGAGTACGGTAAAAATTTTGAATCAGATTTTAAGGAAAATATGGATAACGTTTTTTTTGACAAAGAAAATCATGAAGAAGCTAACCCATCACGAGCATTAAGCGCTGGCATCTTTGAAAATACTTCGGCAATGAAATCCATGAAAACGATGGCCCGCTTCGGGAGAAGCCTGTTAGCCACATAAACGATTTGTATAGGCACAGGCGGGGCACCATATTCCGTCAACAGCAATTGCAAATTACCGCTCGACAATCCCTCCTCAAACAGCCATTGCGGACCCAGTGCGATCCCTAGCCCCGCATTGACAGATTGGCGTGCGGCCTCAGGTGAGTTAATCCGAAGCCTGCCAGAGACAGGAATATCGGTATTCCGAAAACGCCATGTGGCACCCGTCGACAGCAAGGTGTAGACCACGCAATCGTGCCCGCGCAGATCATCGGGCGTCCTAGGGACTCCGCGTTTGGCCAGATACCCCTTGCTGGCAACACACACGCGCTCGAACAAACCGATACGCCGCGCG
>JANXRP010000121.1 GCA_025352965.1 Comamonadaceae bacterium | reverse complement strand
TTGTGGATGAGCAAGGTCTCGCGGTGGACGTGCAAGCCTTGCAACGCACAGCCTCTGAATTAGAAGCTGTTTATGACCGCTTGGATAACGTAGGCTTATCTGCAGGTTCACAATTAGCCAAACGCTTGTTTTCATGAGTCCAAAAACTGAGATTGAATCCCTGCGCGAGCAGTTGCATCGCCATGCCCATGCCTACTATGTGCTGGATACGCCGACTGTGCCAGATGCCGAATACGATAAACTTTTTCAGCGACTAGAGCTGTTGGAGCGCGAGTTCCCCCTGCTGCTTAGCAAGGACTCGCCCACGCAGCGTGTGGGCGGTGGTTTGCTGGATGCTTTTAGTCAAGTTAAACATGCCGTGCCGATGCTTAGCATTCGCACCGAGACGGATACCGAGAGTAGTGGTGCAAAAAACTTTGATGCACGGATTCGCAAGGAGTTAAAGCTGACTGAATCAGATACTGCAGTTGAATATGTAGCTGAGCTCAAATTTGACGGTCTTGCCATGAGCCTGCGATACGACGATGGTGTGCTGGTACAGGCCGCCACGCGCGGTGATGGCGAAACGGGCGAAGATGTGACGCATAACGTGCGCACGATTTATCAAATTCCACTCAAACTAAAAGTCCCCCCCAAACGGGAGGGTGGCAGCGAAGCTGTCGGGGGGGATTTATTTACCGTTCAGCCTGAGCTTGTCGAAGACTCCTCTACCATCGAAGTGCGCGGCGAAGTCTATATGCGGAGAGACGATTTTGAGACACTCAACGAGCGTCAACGCGTCAAGATTGCAGCGGGGCAAAAAGGTGAAAAGACGTTCGTGAATCCACGCAATGCCGCTGCTGGCGCAGTGCGGCAGTTAGATAGCAAGATTGCGGCGGACAGACCACTTAGTTTTTTTGCTTATTCCGTGGCGCAAGGTTTGCCCGATAGCGTGACCACGCATTCGCAAACTCTCGCACAGCTCAAAGCTTGGGGCTTTCCAGTCTCTAGCGATGCGCGAGTGTGCCAAGGTGCAGACGAGCTTGTTCAATTTCATGCTGACATGGCATCCAAGCGTGATGCGCTGCCGTTTGATATTGATGGCGTGGTGTACAAAGTCAATAGCTTGGCAAGCCAATTAGAGCTTGGCTTTGTGAGCCGAGAGCCGCGCTGGGCTGTGGCGCATAAATACCCTGCGCAAGAACAAATGACAACTGTTTTGGCGATTGATGTGCAAGTTGGACGAACAGGCAAATTGACGCCTGTTGCCAAGTTAGAGGCTGTGTTTGTTGGCGGTGTGACGGTGACGAACGCCACGCTGCACAACGAAGACGAAGCAAGGCGCAAAGATGTGCGAGTGACTGACACCGTGATCGTGCGCCGTGCAGGCGACGTGATTCCTGAAGTGGTGGGCGTGGTCATGAATAAGCGCATGCAGGACGCACAAATTTTTAGTATCCCGACGCATTGCCCCGTGTGCGGCAGTGTGGCGGTACGCGAAGAAGGTGAAACCGATACACGCTGCACGGGCGGGCTCATTTGCGGTGCGCAGCGCAAACAAGCGATTGAACATTTTGCGCACAAACGTGCGGTGTACATCGACGGTCTGGGCGAAAAACTTATTGAGCAAATGGTAGACGCTGACATCATCAAAAGCCTGCCAGACCTTTACCGACTTGGCCTAGCGAACATCGTGGCACTTGAACGTATGGCAGAAAAATCTGCACAAAACGTGCTGGCAGCGATTGAGAAATCTAAGCACACCACCTTGCCGCGCTTTCTGTTTGGACTCGGTATCCGACATGTAGGCGAAAGCACGGCCAAAGCTTTTGCCAAGCATTTTGGCAATATCGATGCCATCATGAATGCAACCGCCGAAGAGCTTCAGCAAGTACCCGATGTAGGCCCCGTGGTCGCCACCAGCTTACGAAGTTTTTTTGATGTGCCCTACAACCGCGAGGTGGTGGAGCAATTACGTGCCTGCGGCTTGACGTGGGAAGAAGGCGAAGGAACGCCGACTGCACCGCAAATGTTGGCTGGAAAAACCTTTGTGCTAACAGGCACGCTGCCAACACTAGAGCGAGACGAGGCGAAAGAAATGATTGAAGCAGCTGGCGGAAAAGTGACTGGCTCAGTGAGCAAAAAAACGCATTACGTGGTGGCAGGTGCAGAGGCGGGAAGCAAGCTGGATAAGGCGCGGGAACTGGGTGTGGTGGTTTTGGATGAGGATGCACTTCTAAAAATGCTGGACTCGAAGGATTTTGAGTGAGTAAGCCGCGCTCTCCACACCGTCTTAGCGTTGCTCCCATGATGGATTGGACGGACAGGCATTGCCGTTATTTCCATCGTTTGCTGACAAAAAATACACTGCTCTATACCGAAATGGTGACAACGGGTGCGCTCTTGCACGGTGATGTGGCGCGGCATTTGCGCTTTAACGATGAGGAGCATCCTGTGGCTTTGCAGTTGGGTGGTTCGGATCCTGCTGATTTGGCAGCCTCGGCAAAGCTAGCGGTAGAGTGGGGCTACAACGAGGTGAATCTAAACTGCGGCTGCCCGTCGGAGCGCGTTCAGAAGGGTAGCTTTGGCGCATGCTTGATGGCGGAAGCGCCGCTGGTGGCGGATTGCGTGAAGGCGATGCAGGATGTGGTCAGCATTCCTGTGACGGTCAAACATCGCATTGGAATTGATAAATCGGAGTCGTATGACTTTGTACGGGACTTTGTGGGAGCCTTATATAACGTGGGCTGCACGGTTTTTTTGGTTCATGCGCGCAGTGCGTGGCTCAAGGGACTTAGTCCCAAAGAGAACCGCGAAATTCCACCGCTGCGGTACGAGTTTGTGTATCAGCTCAAACGTGACTTTCCCGATTGCACGATTGTTTTAAATGGCGGCGTGAAGACCAATGACGAAATCGAGGAGCATCTGGCGCATGTGGATGGCGTGATGTTGGGACGCGAGGCGTATCACAATCCTTGGATCATGAGCGAATGGGATGAGCGGTTTTTAGGCGGCGCTGCAAACACCATGACACGCGACGAGGCCGAGACGCACATGCTGACGTACATGCAGCGGGTGTGTCACAAGGAGCAGGGTAAGGATGGCCTCCTGTATCCAAGCGCCTATTCAGTGGCGCGGCACATGCTGGGATTGCGCCATGGACAGGCGGGTGCACGAGCTTGGAAGCAAAAATGGAGTGATAAACAGCAGTTTCGCCAAAACTATGGCGCGTTGTTTTCAACACGCCTTGCGCCGTTGTAGCGTTTGTCCCAATATTTAGTGTGCATGTCTTCAATACGCACCTCCGCACCAGGCTTGGGTGAGTGAATGAATTTTCCGTCGCCCACATAGATGCCAACGTGGCTAAATGCGCGGCGCATGGTGTTGAAGAAAACTAAGTCGCCAGGCTGAAGATCGGTGCTTTCAATTTTGGTAGTTTGTGCTGCTTGTTCGGCTGCACTGCGCGGCAGCACCTTGCCTAGCGTCTGGGCGTAGAGTGCTTTTACAAAGCCGCTGCAATCAAAACCTGTGTCGAATGAGTTGCCGCCACGTTTGTAGGGAAGACCTAAGAACCCCATGGCGCTGACAACAATTTCGCCCGCTGCAAAGGTGACGTTGCTCACTTGGTTGGCTGCCACATTGCCTGCTTGCTGGACTTTCTCGATGAGGCCACGTGCTAACAACAGCTTATCTAAATCATCACCCGTATTGGCGCTTGCAGCTGTAGTTGCTACCTTGGAAGGCATATCTGGTGCGGCTTGCACGAGGTTTGCTGCTGCAAGTAAAGCAGTGCAAAGGCTGGCGCGAAGGATGGCGGCGATAATTATCATCAGTCGGCTAGTTTACCGCACACAGGAATCAACGATATGAAGATTGACACCATTCATCCCGCAGCCAACTATGCGGGCGACATTTCAGCCGAACTCGCACATCAGTGGATGCTAAGTGGCAAAGCTACGCTAGTCGATATTCGCAGTCGCGCTGAACGTGAGTGGGTCGGTTTTGTGCCAGAGGCGCTGGGGATTGAATGGAAAGTTTGGCCAGGCATGGCGATGAACCCAAACTTTGATTCAGAACTAAAAGCTATCGTGCCAGAGGGTGCGTTGGTGATGCTGCTGTGCCGCTCTGGCGTTCGTTCTATTGCAGCGGCAAAGCAGGCGCAAAGCTTGGGCTACACCGCCTACAACATCCTAGAAGGTTTTGAGGGTGACCCAGACGGCGAGGAGCACCGTGGGCAAAAGGGCGGTTGGCGTTATCGCGGCTTGCCTTGGAGGCAAAATTGAGCGATTCCACTTTGTTGCCACCCAACCATCCGCATCGACTAGCGCTGCATGCCGAGATTCATGCTCGGCCTCATGCCCGTATTCGCATTCCAGCATTGGTCACCAATATTTCCTTGATGAATGAAGGCGTTCGTGTGGAGGATGAGCTTGCGGTGCTGCGTCAATTGCCCAATCAATCAACCTTGACGCTTGGTGATTTGGCGCACAATTTTTTGCGTGTACGGGTGGACGATTACATGCTCAAGTGGGAGCGTCACGGCGAGTTCACGCGCTATTCCATTACACAGCCGCTACCCAGTGGGGCAGCTTGGGGTGCGAACAACCCAGATTTAGCGCAGCTACTCAAAGTGCCACTAGGTTGGTTGAACTCTCTACCGGGGCAAACGATTTCGGCCACGCAGCTAGCCATGATTCCAACGTCTGTGCAGGAAGAGGAGGGCATGCTTGCGGGCGCAAGGGCTTGGCTAGGAACCGAGCAAATAGTGGCGGCCAAAATTGGAGCGGGCTATGCGGCTGCTTTTACTGATTTTCAAATGCGCGAGGACGGCTTTTGTCGTTATCTCGTGATTGCTGAGTCTTTGAGCGAAACGCGCGCGGGTCGTGTGTCATCTCGGCTATTGGAGTTGGAAATTTATCGCGTGTTGGCCTTGCTTGCCTTTCCAGTTGCTAATTCACTTAAATCTTTGCTTAAAGAGGCGGAGTTGAAACTGGCAGACATTACGTCCGCAATGGATAGCGCACAGCAGGCTGATAGCTCCTTATTACACGAGTTGATCGCATTGGCTGCTCGAGTGGAGGTCGCGATTGCTAATCACAGCTTTAGATTTGCAGCCACCAACGCATATCACAATTTAGTTCAAACCCGTATCGTTGAAATGCGTGAAGTGCGCATGAATGGCATCGTGACCTTTAGTGAGTTTTTAACGCGTCGGTTTGTTCCTGCGATGGCAACCGTGACAGCGACGCAGCGAAGGCTTGAAAGTTTGTCTGAGAGGATTGAGCGCTCCAGCGCGTTAATTCGGACAAGAGCTGATATTGTTCGGGAAGAACAAAATCAAAAACTGCTTGAAAAAATTAACAGCGGACAACGTTTGCAGCTGCGTATGCAGCAAACCGTGGAAGGCCTCTCCATTGCGGCCATCTCATACTATACGTTGAGCCTTTTTGCATATGGGTTCAAGGCTGCTAAAGCGTGGGGCTTGCCACTCAATACCGACATCGCAACAGGACTGGCGGCGCCCGTGGTTGTGTTTGTTGTGTGGCGCGTGACGTCCAAGTTGCACGAGGCATTGACCCGCAAGTCGTAAATTTAAAATCTCAGGGTATCTACTGAGGTGATGATGGTTCAGGCGCATTCATAATATCAGTTATTCATTATATTTTGATTTAGTAGGTGATAAATGGCTACCGATACATCGACTTCCAGCGTAGAAGACCAGCAAAGCGCTGCACGCGTTTTTGAAGTTGCTGCCGAGCTTTTTAGCGTGTTATCAACACCGATTCGGTTGCAAATTTTGGGTGCCTTGTGCGATGGTGAGCTTTCGGTGTCACAAATTTTGGAGCGCGTCGAGACGACTCAGCCTAATTTGTCGCAGCACTTAGCCATTCTGTATCGCCACGGCGTGATTGGTAAGCGCAAAGACGGCACGCAAGTGATCTATAGCGTGCAGAGCGAAAAAGCGGTGGCGCTTTGCCGATCCGTGGTGACGCAGGTTGCGATTGAGCTCGCGGATCCGCAATCTGTACAAGCTGAGGATCGCCTGCTCACGAGGCAGTTCGCATAATGTTCACCTCAATCCGAAGAGCCCCTGAGGGGTTTTTATCGCAATCAGATATTGCCGCCGTTCGCACGGGCAGACGCAGTTTGCTGGCAGGTGTATTTGGCGCTGCAATGGCAAGTTTGGCGCAGACCACGCATGCGCAGACCAAGGACGATCCGAACATCATGGAATTGCCTGCGCATACCAAGGGGTTGGGGCAGGGAGTGGCATCACCTGCCTACGGCGCGCCCAGTATTTACGAAAAAAATATTGTCAGGCGCGAAAGCCCTGGGTTGACTCAAGTGACGCAGGCTAGTGTGAGTTTTTGCCCACTACAAAGTTTGTTCGGCATCATTACGCCCAGTGGTTTGCATTTTGAGCGGCATCATCAAGGTTGGTGGGATATTGATCCGAGTAAGCATCGTCTGATGCTGAACGGTTCGGACGAAAAGATGCTGAAACGCCCCATGGTGTTTACGGTGGATGATTTGATGCGTTTGCCCTCTATCACGCGAACTCACTTTATTGAATGCGGTGCTAATAGCGGTATGGAATGGGGTAACGTTGCTGTGCCAACGGTGCAGTACACGCACGGCATGCTGTCTTGCAGCGAATTCACGGGAGTGTCGCTGCGCTTGTTACTTGAGATGTGCGGTGCCGACTTTAAGCGCGGTAAGTTTGTATTAGCCGAGGGGGCGGATGGTTCGTCCATGACCCGCACGATTCCTGTGAGTTTGATTCAAAGCGATGAAGTGCTGGTCGTGTATGGGCAAAACGGAGAGATGCTTCGACCTGAAAACGGTTATCCGCTGCGACTTTTGGTTCCAGGTGTGCAGGGCGTGAGTTCGGTTAAATATCTGCGCCGCATCGAACTCGGAGATATGCCGTACGCCACCAAAGACGAAGTGATTGGCTATGCGGATTTGATGAAGGACGGGCAGCACCGTCAGTACACCAGCATCCAAGAAGTGAAATCGGTGATCACGAGTCCTAGTGGTGGCCAAAAGATTTTGGTGCAAGGTCAGCACAACATCACGGGGTTGGCATGGAGTGGTCGTGGGAAAATTAAGCGCGTGGATGTCTCCATAGATGGCGGGCGCAATTGGCGCGAGGCGCGATTGCAAACGCCAGTTCAGTCCAAGTGTTTAACACGCTTTCAGTTACCGTTCAACTGGACGGGCGAGATGGCGCTGTTGATGAGCCGAGCCATTGATGAGACAGCTCACATCCAGCCGACCTATGCTCAAAACCGTGCGGTACGGGGCTCGCGGGGCATCTACCATAACAACGGGATTCAGACGTGGCAGGTCACGCCAAACGGGGAGGTGAAAAATGTTCAACTCTAAATACGTCATCGCTTTGCTTGTTGCGCTGGTTTCTTGTGTATCGCAGGCGCAGGGTATTGGCCGCACAGCGACACCCAATGAAATTAAAGCTTGGGATATTGACGTTCGCCCTGACTTCAAAGGATTGCCCAAAGGCGCAGGCACGGTCGCTCAAGGTGAAAAAATTTGGGAAACGCAATGTGCATCGTGCCACGGTACGTTTGGCGAGAGCAACAGTGTCTTTTTCCAGTTAGTCGGATACACCAATAAAAAAGACGTGGAGCGGGGCAATACGGCGACTTTGCAGCTGGGTCATGATGCACCTGCACGTACGATGACGATGAAGCTGCCCACGATCTCAACGTTGTGGGACTACATTAACCGAGCCATGCCGTGGACGGCACCCAAGTCTTTGAAGCCTGACGAGGTTTATGCCGTGACCGCATTTTTGATGAATCTGGCAGAAGTTGTTCCCGATGACTTTGTTTTGTCTGATAAAAATATCGCTGAGGTGCAAAAACGACTCCCCAACAGGAACGGCATGACCACTAAGCACGTGATGTGGCCGGGCAAAGAAATGAACGGTGTGGATGGACTTCAAGCTAAGCCCGACACCCAAGGCTCGTCCTGTGTGAAGAATTGCAGAGTAAATCCAAAGGTCGTTAGTAGCATTCCAGCTTATGCCATGACCGCACATGGCAATTTGGCGGATCAAAATCGAACATGGGGATCGATTGTGGGGCTAGATACCAGCAAGCCGATGGTGGAGGAAGTGGTTGTGACAGCTGCCCCGCAGACCAAGCAGGGTAAGGCTTCCAGCGGTATCAAAACAGCAGATATCCTGCCACTTTTACAAAAAAATACCTGTACGGCTTGCCATGCAGTGTCAACCAAAGTGATGGGGCCTTCATTTAAAGATGTCGCAAAAAAATATTCAAATCGTTCAGATGCTGCCACTTACCTAGCTGGAAAAATCAAGGCAGGAGGTGCTGGCGCGTGGGGGTCAATCCCTATGCCGCCTATGGCATTAAGTGATGCAGAATCAACGAAAATAGCGCAATGGCTATCACAGGGTAGCGTAGATTAATATCAATTTATAGGAGGTTCAATATGCAACGTAGAGAATTTTTGAGTACGGGTCAAGCCGTTATGGCACTGGCCGCAGCGGCGGGGTTGATACCTGCGACTGGTTTGGCGCAAAATGCGCCAGGCTGGAATAAAGCGGCATTTGAGGGCAAGAGTCTTAATGACGTTGTCAAATCTTTAGGCGGCGCTACTGCCACAGCGAGTGGCGACGTGATGCTGTCCGCGCCTGAAATTGCCGAAAATGGCAATGTGGTGCGCATGGGTGTTGAAAGCAAATTGGCAGGTACATCCATGATCGCATTGTTGGTTGAAAAAAACCCAGCCTTGTTATCTGCTTCGTTTGATGTCATTGCAGGCTCAGATGCCAGTTTTTCAACCAACGTCAAGATGGGACAAACTTCTAACGTCTATGCGCTTGCCAAAGTGGGCGACAAGTTTTTCTATGCCGTCAAAGAAGTCAAAGTCACGCTTGGCGGCTGCGGCGGCTAAGTCCAGCCTTCTATAGATAAAAAATAAGGAATAAAAATGTCAGATCCTATGCGCATTAGAGCCGCCATCCTTGGCGATAAAACCACCGTTCGTGCTTTGATTAGTCATGAAATGGAAAGTGGTCAACGCAAAGATGCTGCGGGTAAAACCGTACCAGCTTGGCATATTCAAAGCATCAACGCAACCCACAACGGGCGTACCGTCATGAATGCCCAGTGGGGTCCTTCGGTGTCAAAAAATCCGTTTGTGCAGTTTAGTTTTAAGGGAGCCAAATCAGGTGATGAAATTGCCGTGACTTGGATTGACAACAAAGGCGACAAGCGAACCGATACAGCCAAAATTGCTTAAAGATTTTGCTTAACTCATTAAGGAGACATGCGATGCGTATGAGGAAAATCATCACTGCTGTAGGCCTTATTGGATATGGCTTAGCGGGCTGTTTATCAGTAAATGCGCAGGAGTTAAGCACTTCCAAAGAAGCACTTTACACAAAAAGCTTGGCTGCTACCTGCGCCAACTGCCACGGCACGAATGGCAAAGTGGTGAACGGCTCGCCCGTTGTTGGCTTGGCTGGCTTGCCTGCCGACTACATCGCTTCGCAAATGAAGGCTTTCAAATCTGGTGCTCGCCCAGCAACGGTGATGCATCAGTTGGCTAAAGGATTTAGCGATGTTCAGATTGATCAATTGGCGGCTTACTTTGCTGCGCAGAAAAAATAAGGAGTTGACATGAACAATTATTCAAACCGTCGCTCCTTCTTGCAATCTTCTGCAGCCCTTTCACTGCTTGGCCTAGGGGCTTGCGCAACCACAGCCTCATTGCCAGCCAAGGCGCAAGTCGTTGTGATTGGTGGTGGTTACGGCGGTGCAACAGCGGCCAAATATGTCCGCTTGCTGTCCGATAACAAAATCAGTGTCGTGTTGATTGAACCGAACGAAGCCTTCATCTCTTGCCCACTCTCTAACTTGGTCGTTGCAGGTAGCAAGCAAATTGGTGAGATCACAACTTCATATGAAGGACTTGGCAAAAACCATGGCATTACGGTCGTACGTGACACGGCGCAGAGTATTGACTCAAACAAACGCACGGTGACATTAGCTAGTGGCGGCGTGATTGCGTACGACAAGCTCGTCGTCTCGCCTGGCATCGACATGATGTTTGGCTCGATTGAGGGCTACCAAGCTGCGCACGGTGCAGGGCAAGTGGTTCATGCGTGGAAGGCGGGTGCTGAGACCGTTGCGCTTCGTAAGCAGTTAGAGGCTATGCCAGATGGCGGCACGTTTGCCATCACCATCCCTGTTGCACCGTTTCGTTGCCCACCTGGGCCTTATGAGCGAGCGTCGGTGGTAGCGAATTACTTCAAGCAATTTAAGCCTAAATCGAAGGTGCTGATTTTGGACGGCAATCCTGATGTGATCTCCAAAGGGGCACTCTTTAAAAAAGTTTGGGCGGAGCAGTACAAGGGCATCTTAGAGTACCGAGGTGATCACAAGGCGACAGTCGTCGATGGTAAAACAGGAACGATTAAGTTTGAAGTGCAAGATGATGTTCGTGCCGATGTCGTCAACGCTTTGCCTGCGATGCGTGCGGGCTTGATCGCGGTGAACTCGGGGCTCGCTAATTTGGCGAACAACCGCTGGTGCGGTGTGAATTATCAAACCTTTGAATCGACTGCGGCTAAAGACGTGTTCGTGATCGGTGACTCGATCCAAGTCGCGCCGCTCATGCCCAAAAGCGGACACATGGCAAATAACCACGCCAAGGTGGCTGCGGCGGCTATCGTCGCGCAGTTGGCAGGTTGGGAAGTAAACGCACAGCCGATGCTGACCAATACTTGCTACAGTTTTGTGAGTGACAAAGAGGTGATTCATGTGGCTAGTGTTCATGAATACGTGGCAGCCGAGAAAACCTTCAAAACCATTGCAGGATCAGGTGGTCTGAGCGCCAGTCCTTCTGCGCTAGAAGCGCAGTACGCAATGAATTGGGCAAATAACATTTGGGCTGATTCTTTAACCTAAGGTTCATGATGAAAAAAACAACATACCTAGCATCAATGGCACTGCTGGGAGCCTTATCCAGCATGGCTTGGCAGCCTGTTTTGGCACAAAAATCTTCTGCCGATGCGATCGCCGAATATCGCGCTGCGTTGCAAGACGGTAATCCTGCCGATTTAAATACGGTACGCGGCGAAGTGCTTTGGAAGACGGCGCGTGGCCCAAACAATGTGTCGCTTGAGCAGTGCGATTTAGGCGTGGGCGTAGGCAAGGTGAAGGGCGCAGTCACTAAACTGCCGCGCTACTTTACGGATACCAAACGTGTGATGGATGTGGAGTCGCGCCTTGTGCATTGCATGGTGACACTACAAGGTTTTAAAGCGGACGAGTTCACGACTAAAACTGCCTTCTCGGGCGAAGGCCAACGCGCCACCGTGATTGAAGATTTGGTTGCGTACATTTACGATGAATCGCGGGATATGCCCATCAGTGTTCCGCAAGGGCACGCGGCAGAAAAAGCCTCTTATGCGCGTGGCAAAAAAATCTTTTTCTTTAAAGGTGGTCCTTACGATTTTTCTTGCGCCTCATGCCACAGCCAAGACGATAAACGTATCCGCTTGCAAGACCTTCCGAACTTGACAAAACCAGAGCCAGCCAAGGCTGCGTTTGCACAGTGGCCTGCGTACCGCGTGAGCCAAGGTGCGCTGCGCACGATGCAATGGCGGATGTATGACTGCTTCCGTCAGCAACGTTTTCCTGAGATGACGTATCTCAGCCCGACCTCGGTGGATTTGATTACGTTTTTAGGCGTGAATGCCAAAGACGGAAAAATGGCTGCGCCAGCGATTAAGCGCTAATTTACGAGGGACAACACATCATGAAATCAATCTTAGCGCTAGGCCTTATGGTGATTGGCCTGTCGGCTTATTCACAAGCTGCAAAAGCACCTTCCAATAAAGAAATTGTTGCCAATTTAAAAGCCTCGTTTAGTGAACGCGGCGCAGCCAAACTAGATAGACTCGATCAAACGGATTTGCAAACAACTTGCTCGCAAGCCGCAGAGTCTGGCAAACCACTGCCTGCCAAGGTTAAAGCCAGCATCGAGAAAAAGGTGCTAGCCAGTATTCCCTATCCAGCCGACGGCGTGTATTTAGGCGATTGGAAAGAAGGTGAAAAGATTGCACAAAACGGACGTGGCCTTCAGTTTAGTGATGCAGTCGGGTCACCAAACGGTGCGAATTGCTACGCATGCCATCAATTGACGCCAACCGAGATTAGTTTTGGCAATCAAGGCCCTAGCTTGCTGAAATACGGAACGCTGCGTGGCGTGAAAGACCCAACAGCCAAGGACTCTGAGGCGATTGTGAAGTACACATGGGCGCGTATATGGAACACTCACGCGTTCAACGCCTGCAACGGTATGCCGCGATTTGGTGATGCAGGTATCCTCACGCCCGCTCAAATCAAAGACGTGATGGCGTTGTTGTTAGATCCTGCTTCGCCAGTTAACAAATAACGCCAATGAATCTTTCTAGACGTGAATTCAGCTCGGTTTTGACCGCAGCTGCAGTGGCTGGTTTTTCCTTCTCTAGCGACACATCGGCGCAAGATGCTAAGCGACTCTATGACGTGCCGAGGCGTGGGAACGTGCATTTACTCCATATGACTGATTGCCACGCGCAGCTTTTGCCCATTTATTTTCGCGAACCGAACATCAATATCGGCATCGCAAGCATGAATGGCCGCGTGCCGCATTTGGTGGGCGAGCATTTATTGAAGTACGCAAGCCTTGCCGCGGGCAGTGCAGGGGCGCATGCGCATACGTATCTTGATTTTGAACGTCACGCACAGCAATACGGCAAGGTGGGTGGTTTTGCACATATAGCGACGTTGGTCAAGCAGCTCAAAGCTTCTCGTCCTGGCGCACTTTTGCTTGATGGCGGCGACACTTGGCAGGGAAGTGCCACTTCGCTGTGGACAAACGCGCAAGATATGGTGGAAGCAGCCAAATTGCTCGGCGTGGACGTGATGACGGCACACTGGGAGTTCACTTATGGCGAGAAGCGGATGTTGGAGATCATAGAAAAAGATTTCGCAAAAACCAACACATTCAAAGGCATCGATTTCATCGCACAAAACGTCAAAACGAAAGACTTTGATGATCCTGTGTTTAAGCCGTATGTCATGAAAGAAATGAACGGCGTGACGTTTGCCATCATTGGGCAGGCTTTTCCGTACACACCGATTGCCAATCCTGGTTGGCAAGTGCCCAACTGGACATTCGGCATCCAAGACCAAGAATTACAAAAGCAAGTCAATGAGGCCAGAGCCAAGGGTGCACAGGCTGTGGTGCTACTGAGCCATAACGGTATGGACGTGGATTTGAAGTTGGCCGCCCGAGTGACGGGTATTGATGCGATTTTGGGCGGACATACGCACGATGGTGTTCCAGTGCCTTCGATGGTGAAGAACGCAGGTGGACAAACCTTGGTGACTAATGCGGGAAGCAATGGTAAATTTTTAGGCGTGCTCGATTTAGATGTTCGAGACAAAAAAGTCGTCGCTGTTCATTACAAGTTGCTGCCTATTTTTGCCAACTTCTTACCTGCCGATAAAGAAATGGCTGCGTTGATAGAAAAGCTCCGCAAGCCTTATCTAGCAAGGCTTACCGAACCATTGGCTGTGACGGATGGCTTGCTCTATCGTCGTAGCAATTTCAACGGCACGTTTGACCAACTCATTTTGAACGCGCTGATGGACGTGCGTGGTGCAGAAATTGCGTTTTCACCAGGATTCCGCTGGGGTACGTCTCTCTTGTCAGGACAGACGATTACGCGCGAGCATTTGATGGATCAAACGGCGATTACGTATCCGTGGACGACATTGACAGATATGACAGGGGAGACGATTAAAAGTGTGCTGGAAGACGTGGCAGACAACCTGTTTAACCCCGATCCGTACTATCAGCAAGGTGGAGATATGGTTCGAGTCGGTGGTTTGCAGTACACGATGGATGTCACTGCAAAAGCAGGCAGCCGAATCTTGGATATGCGACTAGGCGGCACACCGATTAGCGCAGATAAAACGTACAAAGTCGCAGGCTGGGCACCTGTACAAGAGGCGAGCAAGAACGCGGGCCCTGCAGTTTGGGATGTGGTGGAGGTGTGGCTTAAGGATAAAAAAACAATTCCTGCCATCAAGCCCAATATGCCCATGCTGAAAGGCGTAGACGGCAATATTGGATACGTAGCTGTCTAAGTTTTGACAAACAAAAAATCCCACTGCACTTGCATGCAGTGGGATTTTTAATTGAACGAGAGAAGCTTATTTTTTAACTTCTACCGCAGCAGGCATTGCCGCTGGCGCCGAGGCTGCATCAGCCGCTGCTGGGGCACTGATAGCTGCTGCAGGTGCAGCCGCTGCTGGCTTACCACCATGAATCTGCATCATTAGTGGCACAACGAGTAGCGCCACGATGTTGATGATCTTGATGAGCGGATTGACAGCAGGGCCTGCCGTGTCCTTGTACGGATCACCCACAGTATCGCCCGTCACAGCCGCTTTGTGCGTTTCAGAACCTTTGCCGCCAAAGTGTCCGTCTTCGATGTACTTTTTGGCGTTATCCCAAGCGCCGCCGCCTGTACACATGGAGATCGCAACAAACAAGCCTGTCACGATCGTGCCCATGAGCAAACCGCCCAAAGCTGCGGGGCCAAGGCACAGACCAACAAGGATTGGTACAACGACTGGCAAGAGTGATGGAATCATCATTTCTTTAATCGCAGCGGTTGTGAGCATGTCCACTGCCGCGCTGTAGTCAGGCTTGCGTTTGCCAGCCATAATTTCGCCGTCCGCGAACTGGCGGCGTACTTCAACCACCACAGAGCCCGCAGCGCGTCCAACCGCTTCCATCGCCATAGCGCCAAAGAGGTAAGGAATCAAGCCGCCGATAAAGAGTCCGACGATCACCATAGGATTGGATAAATCAAACGTAATGGCTTGCCCGTAAGCTTCTAGCTTGTGCGTGTAGTCAGCAAACAGAACTAGCGCTGCAAGGCCAGCAGAGCCAATGGCGTAGCCTTTGGTCACGGCCTTGGTTGTGTTGCCCACAGCGTCGAGTGGATCGGTCACGTCGCGCACGGAGCTTGGCAGTTCGGCCATTTCGGCAATGCCGCCAGCGTTATCGGTGATAGGTCCGTAAGCGTCGAGTGCCACCACAATTCCTGCCATCGAGAGCATCGATGTTGCCGCAATCGCAATGCCATAAAGGCCTGCGAGTTTGTAGGCGCACAAAATAGCGATACACACAAAAATCACAGGCCAAGCGGTTGAACGCATCGACACGCCAAGACCCGCAATGATGTTAGTGCCGTGACCTGTGGTCGAAGCTTGTGCGATGTGCTTCACGGGTGCGTATTGCGTGCCAGTGTAGTACTCGGTTACCCAAACCAAAGCGCCCGTCAAAACCAGGCCAACCGCGCAAGCGCCGAACAGTGCCATGGCGTTCTCAGGCATCAAAGCTTTAGTCACAAAGTAAAAAGCGATGAGTGACAAAGCACCTGCCACCGCAAGGCCTTTGTACAGCGCTGGCATCACGTTTTTCATACCAGGTGAGGCTTTGACGAAGAAGCAACCGACGATGGAAGCGACGATAGACACGGCACCGAGCGCGAGCGGATAGATCACGGCTGATGTGCCGCTGCTTGCCATCAAGAGCGCACCCAGCACCATCGTTGCAATCAAAGTCACGGCATAGGTTTCAAACAAGTCAGCAGCCATACCTGCGCAGTCACCCACGTTGTCACCGACGTTATCGGCAATCACAGCTGGGTTGCGTGGGTCATCTTCTGGAATGCCCGCTTCAACTTTGCCGACCAAGTCCGCACCTACGTCCGCACCTTTGGTGAAGATGCCGCCGCCTAAGCGTGCAAAGATGGAGATGAGGGACGAGCCAAATGCAAAACCAATCAGCGGATTCAAACTAGCCGCCGTCACTGGGCCTTTGCTGGCTAAGAACATGTAAAAAATGGTCACGCCGAGTAAGCCAAGGCCCACCACCAGCATGCCCGTTATCGCACCGCCACGGAAGGCAACATCAAGTGCAGGGCCAATGCCTTTGGTGGCGGCTTGTGCGGTACGCACATTGGCCTTGACCGACACGTTCATGCCGATAAAGCCGCAAGCACCCGACAGCACCGCACCAAGCACGAAGCCGACAGCGCTCATGCCATCCAAAAACACAGCAATCAAAATCGCCAGTACAACGCCCACAATGGTGATGCTTTTGTATTGACGTGCAAGGTAAGCCGCAGCGCCTTGCTGAATCGCAGCAGCAATCTCTTGCATACGGGTATTACCCGCGTCTTGCGACAAAATCCATGAGCGTGCCCACACGCCGTACACGACGGCGAGTACACCACAAACCAACGCTAAATTTAGCGCGAAAGCTCCAGACATAAGAGTCTCCAAATAAAGATAAACGAATGTGGAAAAATTACTTTTCCCGCTCTCGTTGCTTCCTCGAAAAAAGCATTCGATTGGCCAACCTTTGAACTCTAATTCAGATTGCGTGACATCTTGCTGACAAAGCTCGTCAGTTAGCCTAAGTACAATCAGGGTTTTCCCCAAAATCAGAGTGAAAATTCGGGTTTTTACTTAGATTCTTATTTCTTCTTTTAGAAAGTTAGCCCATGTCTTTAGACAAAGTTACCGCTGGCAAAAACGCCCCAGATACCTTCAACGTCATCATCGAAATTCCGATGAACGCCGATCCAGTGAAGTATGAAGTGGATAAAGAGTCGGGTGCGATTTTTGTGGATCGCTTTATGAGCACCGCTATGCACTATCCAACCAACTACGGCTATGTGCCCAAGACGCTGAGTGGCGATGGTGATCCAGTCGATGTGCTCGTCATTACGCCTGTGCCGTTGATCCCAGGTGTGGTTGTGACTTGCCGTCCGATTGGCATTTTGAAAATGGAAGACGAGGCGGGTATCGATGGCAAAGTGCTTGCAGTACCTATTGACAAAAAGTGTTCGCTCTATACCCAGTGGCAAAAGCCTGAAGATATGAATCCGCTGCGTCTCAAAACGATTGCGCATTTTTTTGAACACTACAAAGATTTAGAAGAAGGCAAGTGGGTCAAGATCTTGGGTTGGGAAGGCCTTGATGCCGCCAAGCAAGAAGTACGCGAAGGCATGGAAAACTACGCCGCAAACCTTAAAGGCTAAACCTCCGTGCGTCACGACGAGTACCACAGATCGCACCGCATTGGCTGGTTGCGTGCGGCCGTGCTTGGTGCTAACGATGGCATCGTGACGATGGCATCATTGATTTTGGGCGTTGCAGCAGCAGGCGCTAGTACTAAAGCGATCGTGGTGGCGGGTGTCGCTAGTTTGGTGGCAGGTGCTATGTCGATGGCGGCAGGCGAGTACGTCTCAGTCAGCTCGCAAGCCGATACCGAGCGAGCCGATTTGGCGAAAGAGCGGCAAGAGCTGGCGACAGACCCTGAGCACGAACATGCCGAACTTGCCGCGATTTATGTGGCGCGGGGGCTTGACGAAGTGCTGGCGCACGATGTGGCAACGCAATTGACCGCACACGATGCCTTGGGCGCTCATGCAAGAGATGAGCTGGGGATTTCTAACATCCACAGCGCCCGCCCGATCCAAGCTGCGCTTGCTTCCGCAGCCACTTTTGCTCTGGGTGCCGCTCTGCCATTGGCTTGCGCATTGTTTGCCGCGTGGGTTTTTCCTTCTGCGTCAATACTGTGGGTTGTCTCAGTTAGCTCTTTATTTTTCCTCGCCGTTTTAGGATGGCTGGCTGCTAAGGCAGGCGGCGCATCGGTTTTAACATCCCTCATGCGTGTAACGCTCTGGGGGGCGTTTGCAATGGCGATCACGGCAGGCGTGGGCGCACTGTTTGGCGTTGCCGCCTAAGGCCTAAGATGTGGCTTTCAGCAATCTAAGGATTTTTATGAGCCATACCTCGTGGTACACCCGCTTTGCTAAAGGCGCAGCGCATTTTTGCGGTAGGCCACCTGTGTTCGCTATTGCTGTTGCGATCATTGGTATTTGGATCGTGACAGGGCCGTTTTTTCGGTTCAGCGATACGTGGCAGTTGGTCATCAATACGGGCACGACCATCATCACATTTTTGATGGTGTTTTTGATTCAAAACACACAAAACCGTGACACGCAAGCGATCCAATTGAAACTAGACGAACTGATTCGCGCTACGCAAGGTGCGCATAACGCACTGCTCGATTTAGAAGAGCTTGAAGAGGAAAACTTGGAAGCTTTCCGCATCAAATATCAGGCGCTGGCGGGCGCTGCAAGAGTGCAGCTGAATCGAGGTTTAAAGGATACGGGAACGCCAGAACCTTAAGCTCCCAACTTTACTTTAGCGAAGTACCAAAACAGGAATTTTTGAATGCGTGAGTACATGCTGTGTTTCGCTACCCAGCAAAATGCCTTTGAGCCCTCGCCTGCCATGTGAGGACATCACAATCAGGTGACATTTGTGTTTGACGGCCGTTGCCACAATGGCATCCGCCACAAAGTTAGAACTAGCGACGACGGCCTTGGCTTTGAGTCCTTTGCGGTCGGCCATTTTTTTGACCGCATCCACTTCTTTTTGAGCCTCGTCAGTCCATTGTTTTTCCATACGATCCACATCCTCAGTTGGCAGAACAAAGCCACCTTCAAAGTAACTGGACAGATACCGTCCGACGACTTTCACAATGACGACCTCTGCATCAAGGCTAGTAGCTAAAGCAAGACCATTGCCAACCGCTTTATTGGATAAGGTTGAGCCGTCGGTCGCGATCAAAATTTTTTTATACATGGCGATCTCCTCACAAATGTTGTTGAAGGAGATTGCAGTCTAGATTGAATTGAATACTTGAGTATTTTGCTTTCGTGTTGAAAACGGCATAATCTGGAAGGA
>JANXRP010000038.1 GCA_025352965.1 Comamonadaceae bacterium | reverse complement strand
TAAGCCTTGTTCCATACGGCTTGCAAGCAATTCTTGATTTAAATCGCTTGCGCCTTGAGGTGCTTCAAAATGGGCAATTAACTCATCGCATAACTTGATTTTGTTGGCCAGCGAGAGCTCGATATTGATGCGCTCAATGCCCTCGGTGTACTCACCCATGCGCTCTAGCGGAATCACCACGTCTTCGTTAATTTTGAAAGCGTTTGTGTGCTTAGATATCGCTGCTGTCTTCTTACGGTCTAGCCAAAACTTCTTACGCGCTTCAGGCGAAATCGCCACAAAGCCTTCACCCGCGCGGCTTCCCGCAATGCGTACCACCTCGGATGTAGCGCGCGCCACAGCATCTGCATCGTCCCCCGCAATGTCGCCAAACAGCACCATCTTGGGCAGCCCCGACGCACTCATCGCCGCGCCTTTTTTGCTCTTGGTCGCATAGCCCACAGCCTTCAAATAGCGATCGTCTAAGTGCTCAAGTCCCGCAAGCACGACACGCGCCGCACCCTCGTTCTTCTCCAGCCCTGCCATGAAGTTCTTAATGTCCACAATGCTAGGCACTGCGTCTTTGGGGTTGCCAAAAAACTCTAAGCACACCGTGCGCGTGTGCGCAGGCATTTTGTGAACGATCCAACGTGCTGAGGTAATCAGGCCATCGCAACCTTCTTTTTGGATGCCTGGCAAGCCTGCCAAAAACTTATCGGTCACGTCTTTGCCAAGTCCCTCTTTGCGAAAAGTGCGTCCCGGGATATCCAGTCGCTCTGTGCGAAGCGGCGTTTTGCCATCGGCTTTGAAGTATTGCAATTCAAAGCTCGCGATTTCTACATCGTGAATTTTTCCAAGGTTGTGATTGACTCGCGTCACTTCTAACCATTCCGCTTGCGGCGTCACCATGCGCCATGAGGCGAGGTTATCCAGCGCTGTGCCCCACAACACCGCTTTTTTCCCACCTGCATTCATGGCGATATTGCCGCCTATGCAAGACGCTTCGGCGGACGTTGGATCGACCGCAAACACGTAACCCGCTGCTTCAGCTGCATCTGCCACGCGCTGCGTGACCACGCCTGCCTCAGACCATACAGTAGCAACCTCTCGGGGCGAACCATCTGCGTTCGTCACGCCTGGCAGTCGTTTCAGCTCCACCGCGCTCATGGCTTCTAATTTTTCGGTATTGATAACGACCGACTTCCATGTCAGCGGAATCGCGCCGCCTGTGTAGCCCGTACCGCCACCACGTGGCACGATAGTGAGCCCTAGCTCGATACAGCCTTTGACCAACGCTGCCATCTCAGATTCGGAGTCGGGACAGAGCACGAGAAGGGGATATTCGACGCGCCAATCGGTGGCATCGGTCACGTGGCTGACACGTGAGAGCGGATCGAACTTGAGGTTGTCTTTAGCGGTGAGTTTGCCCAGCAGCTTGGCGGTTTGTTTGCGCAATTTGGCAACGCTGTCAAAAGCAGAATCAAATGCTTCAACTAGGCGTTTGGCAGCAACCAGCAGCTGTCCGACTTCGTCATCACGTTGCTTGGCCGCCGCATCGCTTGCGTTGGGTGTGCGGCGACGTTCGATTTCATTTAAGCGGTGCCAGATGGCATCCACCAGCAATTTACGGCGCTTGGGGTTGTCTAGCAAATCGTCTTGCAAGTAAGGATTGCGCTGCACCACCCATACGTCCCCGAGCACCTCGTATAGCATCCGTGCCGAGCGACCTGTACGGCGCTCGCTGCGTAGCTCGTTCAGGATGTCCCAAGCGGGAGAGCCCAAAAGTCGAATCACGATCTCGCGATCAGAAAAGCTGGTGTAGTTGTAGGGGATTTCGCGCAGGCGTTGCTGCGGATTTTCGTCAAGAGCGCTCATGCCCCGATTATCGCAGTGCCAAATCCTGCAATGCCCCTGCAACCTCTGAGGGTGTAATGGCATTCAAGCACCGCATATTTGCGACGCCTAGAAGCGGGCATTCGCGTTTAAAGCAAGGCGAACAATCCAAGCCCTGCATTTCTTTCAGCCACAGCACTTTGGCCTTGTCGTTTAGAGGTGGCGTGTGGCGCGGATCGCTCGATCCAAAAATAGCGAGTTGCTGGATACCAAACGCCGCCGCCACGTGCATCAGCCCCGAGTCGTTGCTGACCATTTGCTTTGCACCCGCGATAAGGCTAATCGCTTCAGCCAAGTTTGTTTTGCCTGCTAGGTTTTGGATAAGCTCGCGGTTGCCTCCCATGCTGCAAGCCTTATCCACTATGGCTTGACACAAGGAAGACTCTTTTTCTGAGCCTAGTAGCAGGACGGGTTTATCGAGCTTGGCAATAAGCTCGGCGTAGTGTTCAATCGGCCAGCGTTTGGCGTTGCCGTACTCTGCGCCTGGCGCAATGACGATGTAATCTCTTGCTGCCAAATTTGTAGCAAACAATTGGGGTCGTGACCCCAATTGGCTTGCGGCCAGCGCCAAATAATGCGCCACCATAGACCCGCGAGCATGGCGCGGTGGGTTGGCAAGTCGTTTGGTGAGAAACCCGTAGCGCATTTCGCCCTTGTAGCCAATCCGCATAGGAATGCCTGCTAACCACGGCAACAAAGCGCTTTTGAGTGAATTTGGCAGCACATAGGCGCGATCAAACTTGCCCCATTCACCAGACTGAATGCGTGCCGCTAAGTCACGCCTAGCTTGCCATTGCAGCCCACCATGCTGGAAGGGCACATCTACCGTGGCCTCTAGGCCAGTGATGTGATTCATGGCGCGATAAATCGGTGCAACCCATGGCACGGCAAAAACGGTGATTTTTTCACCACGATCCGATAGTGCCCGAAGGAGCGGCTCGGTCATCACCGCGTCGCCAATCCACTGCGGGGCGATGATGAGGCTGTTCACTTTAGTGTGCGTGGCTCACTGCACCGTGCACCACATAGACTGTGCCGCAATACGGGCATTTAGACGCGCCGTCTTTGGCAACGTCAAGATAGACCTTGGGATGAGTGTCCCACTGCTTCATGCCTGCCAAGGGTGATGGGCAATAGATGCCGCCTTGGGCGTTCAAGTCGGTGGGTTTGAGTTCAATGGTTTTGCTAGTAGTCATGGCGTGATTTTAGAGGAGACGCTTACAAAACTACTTTGACCATTGGATGCGTCGATAGCGTGCGATAGAGCTCATCTAACTGCACTTGATCGGTTGCCCATACATGCATGGTGACGCCGAGATATTTGCCTGTGCTGGAGTCGCGCAATTCAATCGTTGATGCATCAAACTTAGGATCGAAATTTTTAGCAATTTCAGTCAACGCATGGACGAAACCATCTACCCTTGTGCCCATCACTTTGATGGGAAAGAGTAGCGGAAACTCAATCAGGGATTTTTTTGTCTCTGTCATAACTTTTAGTCGAAGCTAAACATCACCTTCATCGCTTGCGCGCGATCTGCTGCAAGTGCAAAGGCTTTATCGGCGTCTTTGTAATGAATCGTTGCAGTGATAAGGGGCTTCACGTCCACCATGCGCTTGTTCAGCATTTCCACCGCCTGCGCATATTCTTCGTGGAATCTAAACGCGCCGCGCATCTCCAGCTCTTTAGCAACAATCATGTTCATGGGCAATTGCATATCGCCGCCCATACCGACTTGCACCATGATGCCGCGTGGTTTGACCACTTCCATTGCACCTGCTAACGCACGGGCATTGCCGCTGGCTTCAAACACCACATCGAAATAGCCTTTGCTGGTGTCAATAGAGCGTGCGTTGTAGGCGGCCAGCGCGTCGGGCTCGCCACCAGCCTCTTTATTGCCTACATTGATCGCGCGGTCTGCGCCCATCAGCAGTGCCGATTTCAAGGGCATTGCCGCCATATCAGTTGCCACAATTTCAATTGCGCCTGCTTGTTTTGCCGCCAGCACAATCAACGCACCAATCGGCCCGCAGCCCGTGAC
>JANXRP010000051.1 GCA_025352965.1 Comamonadaceae bacterium | reverse complement strand
CATGTGCCCGCCAACCCTTTCTATGCGCCGATCGCGGACGTGTCTGCCCTAGAAGCCTTGATGGATGGGCTTCGCAAAGCAGGGGACTCGTGCGGAGCGCGTTTGCGCGTGGTGGCAAGCAACATGCCTGTGGGCTTGGGTCAACCACTCTTTGACAAGCTAGATGCCGATATTGCCTACGCCATGATGGGCGTGAATGCGGTGAAAGGTGTGGAAATTGGCGCGGGCTTTGGCGCCGTGGCTCAGCGCGGCACCACGCATGGCGACGAGATCGAAATGCAAGGTGGCAAAGTGCACTTTAAAACCAATAACGCTGGCGGCGTTTTGGGCGGCATCAGCACAGGGCAAGATTTGGAAGTGAGCGTAGCGATTAAGCCGACTAGCTCCATCTTGTCACCTAAGCAATCGATTGACACTGCTGGAAATAGCGTGGAAGTGGTGACCAAGGGCAGACACGATCCATGCGTCGGCATCCGTGCCACGCCGATTTTGGAAGCCATGCTGGCGCTGGTGGTGATGGAACATGCGCTGCAGCACCGCGCCCAGTGTGGATAGACGCCATTTCCTTCCATTCGCTGTCATGTCGGCAGCGTATTACGGGCACATCGGATTTTTTAATCCTTATTTGCCTCTTTGGCTTAAAGACCTTGGGCTACCGATACTCACCATCAGCATATTGACGTCGATTCAAGCGTGGACGCGGCTTTTTGCGCCCTATGCGTGGGGTTATCTAGCGGATACAACGGGTGAGCGCATCAAGATCTTGCGCTATAGCGCTGTCGTGGCGCTTTTGTGTTCTCTGGGCTTTCTCTGGCAAAGCGCTATCGAATCAAGCCTTGTGTGGTTAGTACTCGTGCTTTTGCTCATGTTCACGCATACCAGCTCGATGATTCCAATGACCGAAGCCGCGATGGTTCATTTGGTGAGCCCAACAGGCGCGCTGGATGCCAAACGCTACGGGCGCATCCGCGTCTGGGGTTCGATTGGATTTTTAGTGATGGTGTTCGCGTCGGGTGCGTGGTTCGAGCGCTTTTCGATTAAGCACTTTCCGTATTGGACAATTGCGTCGTTAGCGGCGGTGATGCTTGCCATTTGGTGGTTGCCGAATTTGAAAGAGGCCGCACCTATCCACAAAAACAAACAGGGTGAGAAACCGTTGATCTTGCCCATTGCGCCCATTTTGCGCTTGCCCGAAGTGCGCTGGTTTTTTGTCAGTCAATTTTTTCATGTGCTCGCGCACATGAGCATCTACATTTTTCTGTCGCTCTACCTCGATGAATTGGGTTACAGCAAGACCTTTATTGGTCTGATGTGGGCGCTGTCCATCGTCATGGAAATTGCGTGGTTTTATACGCAAGGGCGCTGGATTCCGAAGCTCTCGCTACGCAAGTGGCTGGTGGTGACGGCTGCCGTGATGGTGCTACGCATGGCGATGATGGCGGGAGCGGCTGACTATGTGCTCGTGCTGTTTGCGGCGCAGTGCTTGCACGCGCTCACGTTTACCGCGCATCACACGGTGTGTATTGTACTGGTGTCGCATCATTTTCCAGGCAATTTGCGTGGTCGAGGGCAAGCACTGTTTACGTCGATTGGCTACGGTTTTACGGGCGTTACAGCTGGCCTTGCGGGCGGTTGGCTATCCACCCACTACGGACTGCAAAGCGTGTTTTGGGCCTCAAGCATGTGTGCGGTACTGGCTATGTTTGCGGCTTGGAGGACGCTGCAATTCGGAGCTACTACAGTGGCCCCTCAAACATCATCACATTGACAATGTCACCCAGAGCGACATCGCCTTGTGCGTGCGATAAAACAATGAGTCCATTGGCCTGCACCATGGAGCTGAGTACCCCCGAGCCTTGGTTCCCCGTGAGTTGAACGACTAGCTCACCGCGTTCATTCGTGCTGACGATGCCGCGCTGATACTCTGTTCGTCCAGCCTTTTTGCGAATGGCTTGCGCACTTTTGGCTTGCAACATTGGTAGTGGTTTGGCTTCTTCTTGGGATACGCCCATCATTTGAAGCAAAGCAGGGCGCACGAGTGTGAGGAAAGTGACCATCACGGCGACAGGGTTGCCGGGCAACCCAAACAACACGGCTTTTGAGCCATTAGCTCGCTTGAGCGTCCCTACGGCCATTGGGCGGCCTGGTCGCATGGCGATGCGCCAAAACTGTACGTTGCCCAGTTTGCGCATCATGGCTTTGGTGTGGTCTGCCTCGCCAACGCTCACGCCGCCGCTGGTGATGACCACATCGGCACTGCTGCAGGCCTTGTGGAATGTGGCCTCTAGGGCATCTTTATCATCTGGCACAACGCCTAAATCAATCATTTCAACGCCCAGTTTGGCGAGCATCCCCAGCATGGTGTAACGGTTGGAGTCGTAGATCGCGCCTTCGCGTAGCGGCTCGCCAAGGCTCAAAATCTCGTCGCCAGTTGAAAAGTAAGCCACGCGTAGCCGTTTGAATACGCAGGCAGTGGCAATGCCAAGGCTGGCAATCAAACCCATCGCGGCAGGCGTGATGCGGCTGCCTTTAGCAAGCGCGACCGAGCCCTGCATCAAGTCTTCACCCGCTTTGCGGCGGTTATCGCCTGCAAAAATCGCTTGATGCGGAAATCGAATGGAGAGGCGCATGGAAGTGCCAACGAGGGTGACGAGTTCAGATGGCACCACCGTATCAGCCCCCTCAGGCATGACGGCTCCTGTGGTGATTTGTACGCACTCGTTCCC
>JANXRP010000137.1 GCA_025352965.1 Comamonadaceae bacterium | reverse complement strand
GCGTGTTCAGCGCGAAGGATGGTGATTTAGTCATCGCAGCGCAGGTGGACGACTCGTGGGCACGCTTTGCCAAGCTCATTGGTGGCGAGGCTCTCGTGGCAGACAAGCGCTTTCAAACATTAAGCGGACGTAACGAGCATCGCCTTCTAGTTTTGAAATTGGCAAGGGATTGGGTGAGTCAGCAAGCCAGCGTTGCAGAATGTTTAGCAACGCTAGATGCGGCAGAAGTGCCCAGCGCCAAAGTGCAGCGTATTGACGAAGTGGTCAACGATCCGCAAATCATCGCACGTGGCATGGTGTTAGAACAAGATCATCCACGCCTTGGCAAAATCAAAATGCCAAACTTGCCATTTCATTTCTCAGGCTGCGACACCACACCTACATTGGTCGCTCCAAAGCTAGGTGAACATAACCGCGAGATTGCTGCTAATTTGGGTTTTGATAGAGCAACGATCGATGCGATGGTAGGTGAGGGCGTTTTATTTTCGAAGTGAGTGCGGATTGCTTAGGCAAATGCCATTTCGCGCACATTGTCTAAATCGACCGTCTGCCGCGCTTGCCACAAATCGTATTGATCTTGCATAGCAAGCCAACTTTCAGGTGAGCGTCCCAAAGTCTTAGACAGACGTAGCGCCATCTCTGGGCTGATACCGCTTTGCCCAAGCAATAAGCGGTTCAGCGTGGAAGCAGCAACACCTAAACCAAGAGCGAGTTCGCGTCCGCTGTAGTTGCTAGGCGCAAGATAAACCTCTTGAATAAAAGAGCCTGGGTGGGGTGGGTTATGCATCATCATTAGTGGTAGTCCTCGTAATCAATCACATGGGCGTTGCCGTCAATAAACTCAAAAGTCACTCGCCAATTGCCATTAACCCAAATAGACCAACGCTTTGCGCCAGTGCCTTTGAGTGAATGCAAACGAAAACCGTGAATGTCCATATCGTCAATCGTTTGCGCTGTGTGGAGAGCCGTTAATTGCATCGTCAAACGTCTTGTGTGAGCAGCCTGAACACCTGCGGCGCTACCAGTTTCAAAAAGCTTACGCAATCCTTTGTGTTTGAATGAAACAATCATGATGATATTGTACCGTGGTGCGCAACACGCAAAAACCATCTTCTGCTTGCAAGGCTAAGTGATAAGCTTCTGGCATGTATATCACCACACAAGCAGCGCTGCGCCAGCTCTACGCCCAGCCACTAGAACGTGCAGTTAAAAAACAAATTGCTGCGCTAGACATGCATTGCAAAAGTTTTATTGCACTCTCGCCCTTCATGCTACTGGCCAGCTCAGACCTTCAGCACAACATGGATGCATCGCCGCGCGGTGGATCGCCTGGGTTTATCAAAATGGACGCTCTTGGCCGAGTTTTGATTCCAGATTTTCCTGGTAATAACCGCCTTGATTCGCTTGAAAACATCATCAGCACAGGCAAGGTCGGTTTGCTGTTTTTGATTCCAGGTTTTGAGGAAACGCTACGAGTGAATGGTTCGGCTGTTTTATCGCTTGAGCCTGAAGACATCGCGCTGTGTGCCGATGAGCGGCGCGTACCCAAGGCTGTGATTAAAGTGACCGTGGAAGCGGCTTATTTGCACTGCGCGAAAGCGTTTTTGCGTTCGAAGTTGTGGGATACGAGCAGTCTTGTTCCGCGCACGACGCTACCAACGGCAGGCAAGATGATGGCGGACCAGACGGGTGGCCTGCACACGCCCGAAACCCGGGACGACATGCTGCGCCGCTACGCGCCAGATCTATAGCTCAAAGGCTATTTGCTGACAAAACGCAGCAGCATGTCGATGCTGTTGCGTCTCAAGCGATCGATCTCTTTCCTATCCGTAATGTCGCGCTTAAAAATGACTTCAATGGTGGGGCGATTGGAGACATAGTAGAGGCTTAGTGCGCTAATCATCATATGCAAATCGAATGCTTCAATGCCAGAGCGAAAGTCACCGCTCGCAACGCCTCGGTCGTAAATGCGTTTGAGCAAATCAATCGCAGGCGTGTTCATATGCGCGGCTGTTTTTGATAGCTTTAAATACTCAGCGTTATGAATGTTTTCCGTCATGACGAGACGAACAAATTCTGGATGCGCGAGCTTGTAATCAATGGAGAAGCTGACTAGCTTTTTGAGTGCTTCAACGGGCTCCACATCATCCAAATGCAGACCACTCTCGGCGCTACGTGTACGAGCATAGGCATCTTCCAGCACGGCCAAATACAAACCTTCTTTGCTACCGTAGTAGTAGTAAATCATCCGCTTACTGGTTTGCGTCAGCGCCGCAATTTCATCAATGCGCGCGCCTGATAAACCCTTGTCGGCAAATTCTTGCGTTGCCACCGCAATGATGTCGCTCATGGTACGAGCGGGATCGTTGGTGCGCGGAGCGTCGTAGCTGGTTTTACGTGTTGCCATGAAGGTAGATTCTAAATAGCTTGTTAAATTAAATTGCGCAAACTGTTAGCTGTGTCGCGCAAGATTGGTAATACACGCCGCACGGCATCATCTCGTGTTTCACGTGCAATAGGTAAGGTGACACTGAGTGCGCCATGCAACACGCCCTTGTGATCAATCAGCGGCACGGCAATCCCTCGGTAGTTGATGTCCACTTGGCTTTCCGATATCGCAAAGCCTTGTGTCCTAGGTATGCGTATTTCTTTAGCCAGCAAGGCTTTGTCCGAAATGGTGTGGGAGGTAAAGTTTTTAATTTCATACCGATCAATCCAATCTGCTTGTTCCTCATCACTCAAGTGCGAAAGCATCATCAAGCCAGCGGCAGTGTGAGCGGCAGGCAATCGCTCACCAATGCCATAGCCCGTGCTGGTGGCACGTGAAGGGCCTTGCCTTGCAATATAGATGACTTCTGTTCCATCTAAGACGCTCATATAGGCTGTTTCTTGCAAACCTTGTGCGATGCGCTGCAAATAGGGCTGCACAATTCTCGCCAGTCTGGACGAATCGATAAACGACTGGGCAAGGCGCAATACGCGCGAGGTGAGCCAAAACAGCTTGCCGTCCGTCGCTAAGTAGCCAAGATGTGCCAGCGTGAGCAGTTGCCTTCGCGCCGCGGTGCGGCTGAGGCCTGTGTAGTCTGCCGTTTGCTGCGCCGTCATGCGCGAACGTGCTTCGCTAAAGGCCTCCAGCACACCAAGACCACGTGCCAGACCTTCAATTTTGTCTTTTGGGTTCATAGGTGCTTACCCCTTTTACGTTCGATTATCGTTCAGTTATGGGCGATTATCGTTCTATAAATGATGTGGCGATATGACACTGACTCGTCCAACCTAGATAATTGAAACGTGCCAATTAGAGCGAGTTAGCTAGTCGTTTTGGTTGTCTACGATTTCATTTCATCTTTTTATATCTGGAGTTCTCATGCAAAAACGTTTTGCTCTCAAACTAGTCGCTGCTGTCGCCTTGGCTACTGCCGCTTTATCGCCTGCCATAGCGCAACAAACGGTCAAATTTGCCTCTATCGTTGAGCTGTCTGGCGCGGGCGCAAGCTCGGGTACGCAGTTCAACAATGGTGCACAACTGGCCATTAAAGAAATTAACGCAGCTGGCGGTATCTTGGGTCGCAAGATCGAAGTGACGACCAACGACACGACCACCCAACCTGGCGTGGCGCTGGCATTGACCAAAAAAGCAATTGACCAAGACGTGTTTGCCATTTTTGGCCCTGTGTTTTCGGGTTCCATCAATGTCTCGATGAAAGAGTCGCAAAAGGCTGAAATCCCTAACTTCACAGGCGGCGAAGCGGCCAACATTACGACGCAAGGCAACCCATACATCTTCCGCACCAGCTTCACGCAGGCCACAGCCATGCCAAAGGCGGCTAACTACATCAAGTCTGCCAAGATTAAAAACTTGGTCATCATGTATGTGAACAACGACTTCGGTAAGGGCGGTTTAGAGATGGTGAAGAAAGCATTGGCAGGCTCAGATACCAAGATCGTGGGCGAAATCTCTACCGATAGTGCTCAGGTCGATTTCTCTGCTGCGGTTATCAAAACGAAACAATCTAATGCAGATGCACTCTTCATGTATATCAACGAAGACGAATCAGCTCGTGCCTTGAAAGAGCTGCGTAAGCAAGGTTGGACTAAGCCCATTATTGGCGAGACCACACTGACAGGTCAAAAAGTCATTGAGTTGGCGGGCGAAGCGGCTAATGGTGCCGTGGCACACGTTGGTTTGACTGCGGATGCACCGATTCCAGCGCTCTTGAACTACAAAGTCAAATACGCGCGTGCTTTTGGTCACGAGACCGATCACAACGGCATCAAAGGTTACACGGGCGTGTATATATTGAAGGCGGCGATTGAAAAGGTGGGTAAGTTTGACCGCAAGGCTGTGGCTGCTGCGATGCACGGTATCAAGATTGATGCAGCAAAGAATCCAGGCGTTTTGATGAACGTTGGTTTTGATGACAAGGGTGACCTTGACCGCGAGAGCTTCTTGACGGAAGTGAAGGGCGGCAAGCAGGTCGTGATTGCCGTACTCCCACCTTTGAATCCTGATAACGTGAACCAAAAAGTTGGTGTAGCTAAAGTAGCTCCTGCTAAGAAGTAACTAGCTTTAGTGCCCTCCGTTCGGGGGGCACTTTTGAAAGTGAGTTTTAAATGATTGATTTCCTCCAACTCGTCTTCAGTGGTTTTGCCACTGGTTCGATTTACGCTTTAGCGGCGCTGGGTTTTACGCTCCTTTGGCAAGCCGCTGGCACGATTAACTTTGCGCAGGGCGAGTTCGTGATGCTCCCCGCGTTCATGATGCTGGCTTTTTTATCGTTTGGTGCCCCCTTGCCCTTGGCCTTTGTGCTCACGGCCTTACTATCGACGGTTGTACTGGGCTGGGCATTCAAGCGCGCAATCGTTGATCCGCTATTTAAGTACGGCATGATGCAAATTGTGGTGGCGTCGATTGGTTTGTCCATCGTCATGAAAAACGCCATGCGGGCGGGTTATAGCGCTGAAGCGCACCCGTTCCCAAGCCTGTTTTCAGACAAGCTATTCAATGTTGCTGGCGTCACTGTTTCAACGGGCGATGTGGGGACCTTGGTTTGTGCGCTAGTGGTGGTGTTTGCGACCCAAGCTTTTTTAGCCAAAACCGTCACAGGCCGTGCTATGCAAGCGGTTGCACAAAATACCGAGAGCGCCACGGTGCTGGGTATCAATGTGCCCAAAATGATTTTTTATACTTTCGCCATTAATGCTGTGTTGGCTGTAGTCGCCGCAATTTTGGTGACTCCCGTGTACCTAGCCAAATTTGATATGGGTGACTCGCTGGGCACCAAGGCTTTCTTCGCCGCCATCATCGGTGGTTTTAACAATTCGCGTGGTGCGCTCTTGGGTGGTTTGATTGTGGGGGTGAGTGAAAACTTAGCCGCTGCGTACATCTCGCCTTCTTACAAAGATGCGGTGGCACTGATCGTCTTCATGATCGTGATTTTGTTTAGACCGCAAGGACTCCTTGGCAAAAAAGAGGAGAGAAAAGTATGAGTAAGAAAAATATTATTTTGGGTGTGCTTTTTGCTGCCATCGTGCTGGGCTTGCCGCCCTTCCTTAAAAACTACGGCATCTACATGTTCACCACATGGTTGATCTATGTGATTGCCACGATGGGCCTCAATTTGACGGTTGGTTTTGCAGGTCAAAAGTCACTTGGTCACGCCGCCTTTTTTGGTATCGGTGCTTACACGGTTGCCATCATGATGAAGGCGGGCATCAGCTGGTGGGTGGGCTTACCTGCCGCGATTAGCCTATGCTTTGTGCTTGGAATTATTTTGGGTTTCCCCGCGCTGCGTGTGCAAACCATTTATTTGGCGTTTGCGACACTCGGTTTCAACACCGCCGTGTGGCTGGTGATGCGTAACGAAGAGTGGCTGACAGGCGGCACGTTTGGTTTGAACGGCATTCCGCGTCCAGAGATTTTTGGCTTTGATTTGAAGGGCGGCTTAGCGTATTACTACTTCGTGCTTGCGATTGCAGCCATCGTGACGGCGCTCATGTGGGGACTACTCCAATCCCCGTGGGGCAAGGCTTTCCAAGCCTTGCGTGATAACCCGATTCGTGCTGAAAGCCTAGGAATTGATACACGTAATTACACCTTGCTCTCGTTTGCTATTGGTGCGGTTTATGCAGGCATTGCGGGTGCGTTATTTGCATCTTTAGTGGACTTTATTGAGCCTGCGCCGTTTGCAGTGGGTGCTGCCATCATGATGTATTTAATGGTCGTGGTGGGTGGCTCTGGTTATTTCTTGGGTCCGTTGGTTGGAGCCTTAGTCGGCATGGTGGTTCCTGAGTGGATTCGTGATGCGGCGCCTATATTGGCAAACTGGTACCTACCGATTTTTGGATTGACTGTCATCTTAATGATGGTCTGGTTGCCCGATGGTTTGATGAGTATTCCTGATCGCATCCGTGCCAAGCGTGATTCCAAGCTGGCGAGCGCTAAGCGTGCTGAAGCTAAGAGCGAAATGGCGGCTGTGATGGGGGAGCAAAAATGACCGCCCCCATCTTGAAAGTCAATGGACTAAAAAAAGCTTACGGTGCGATTCAAGCCGTAGGCGGCGTGAGTTTTGAAGTCATGCCTGGTGAAATTTTTGGCGTGATTGGCCCCAATGGTTCGGGCAAAACAACACTCTTCAATTCCATGCTGGGGCAGATTCAACCTGACGCTGGCACGATTGAGCTGAACGGCAAAGATGTCAGCAAATGTGGCCCGCTAGAACTCAGCCGCTTAGGCGTGGGGCGCACCTTTCAGACGCTGCAAGTGTTTGGCAAGATGACCGTGCGCGACAACTTGATTGTGGCGGCTCAAGAGCACCAAGGCACGATGTTGGGGCGCATTTTTGCGCCGTCGGATTCGGGTCTGGGCGATAAGGCCGACGCGCTTATCAAACGCTTTCGCATCGAACACGTCTCGGATTTGAAAGCAGGCACGCTGTCTTATGGTCAGCAAAAACTGGTCGATATTGCAATGGCGTTTATGGCAGAGCCCGACCTCGTCTTGCTAGACGAGCCTTGCGCGGGTGTGAACCCCTCACTCGTGGGCGGTATTTCCACCTTGCTGAAAGACCTTAATCAAAATCCACATTCGGGTAAAAAGAGCTCGTTTGTGGTGATTGAACACAACATGGATTTTGTGATGGATTTGTGCCACCGCATCATGGTGATGGTGGAGGGGCAAGTGTTAGCTGTTGGTACACCCGCCGAAATTCGCGGCAACAAAGCTGTGCTTGAAGCCTACCTTGGAGCTTGAGATGAGTGAATTTTGTATTGAGTTTGACGACGTTCTCGCGGGCTACAAGGATTTCATGATCCTCAATAACCTAAGCTTAAAAGCACGGCGTGGCAAGATCACGCTATTGCTGGGTCCCAACGGGGCGGGCAAATCAACGGTGCTAAAAACCCTGTTTGGCCTGCTCACACCGCGCCAAGGCAAGGTGCTGATGGATGGTGAGGATATTGGTGGCATCAGCCCCAAAGC
>JANXRP010000030.1 GCA_025352965.1 Comamonadaceae bacterium | reverse complement strand
CCATCAATTCGATATGGCACTCTTGGGGCAAATTAGCGATTGCTCACTCACGCGTGATGTGGCATTTGAAATGGAAGCTTCGGGTTTGCCCAATACCTTTGTGCCAGGACGCAACTTATTGTTCCTCACATTTGCGGCGGCACTGGCGTATCGGCGCGGCCTGCAAGTGATCGTCACCGGTGTGTGCGAAACCGATTTTTCAGGCTACCCCGATTGCCGCGACGACACCATGAAGGCCATGCAAATTGCGCTGAGTCTAGGCATGGACAAACGCTTCTTAATCGAGACGCCGTTGATGTGGATTGATAAAGCCCAGACGTGGCAACTAGCAGAAGACTTGGGCGGCAAAGCCTTGGTGGACTTGATTGTGGAGCACACGCACACCTGCTATTTAGGTGATCGCGTGCATCGCCATGATTGGGGTTATGGTTGCGAGCTAGGTGACAAAAAAGATGGCCGAATCGCTTGCCCCGCTTGCGATTTGCGCGGCAAAGGCTGGGATAAATACAAAGCTAATTAGCGGGCGCTGTCGTTCCTTTTTTAGCGGCACGCACCGCCTTAGCTTTGTCTCTAAACGCCAAGAGTTCATCACGTGAGAGCTGTTCGTCTTTATTGGCATCGATACGGTTGAAAGCCTTTGCCAGCTTGGGATAGCCTGCTGCCTCTGCACGGTTAATCATGCCGTCACCGTTGGTGTCGAGTCGGTTAATCCGAGCATCCATGCTGGCTCTAGGCTTACTGCCAGGCGCGCCCACAATGTCGGAGCCAACCCGCGTAGCTTGCGCAAAAACGCTGCCACTAAAAATAGTCAAAATTAAAAGTACGCGCTTCATATCAACTCCTTTAAAAATTAATTGTTATTCGTGATGCCACTCACCACATGACCCGACGGCACATGCTCGGATGCCGCTGTGACGTGACGGGTTTGATCGTCAAAGAAAAAATCGGGCTCAAACTCGCGTAGGAATTCGCCCTTAGCCAAGCCGCCTAAAAACATCGCCTCATCTACTTCGATGTTCCAACTCATCAACGTTCGAATGGCGCGCTCGTGTGCAGGTGCACTGCGTGCTGTAACGAGCGCGGTCCGCAGTCGCATGTGTTGATTGCCAACTGCTTGCAAATGGTGAAGTGCCTCGAGAAGTGGCTTGAAAGGCCCAGCCGACAAGGGCTGCAAGGCTTTGGCTTTTTCGTGTCTTTGAAAAGCAGCCAAACCCTCTGACTGAAAGATGGCTTCAGCCTCGTCCGAAAACAACACCGCATCGCCGTCAAATGCAATGCGCACTTCCAGCGGATGCGCAGCGCTTGCCAACTTCGAGAGCGGGTACACCTGCGCAGCGGGTACGCCAGCGTTTAAAGCCGCGCGAACATCGTCTAAATTAGCTGATAAAAATAAATTGGCATGAAGCGGCCGGAGGTATCGCCATGGCGCTTCTCCTTTGGTAAACGTGCCGCGCTGAATATTGAGTCCATAGTGCTGTGCTGAGCGGAAAACGCGCATGCCTGACACAGGGTCATTGCGCGACAAAATCACCACCTCCACATTCGGCTCTTTGGGAGGCCCTGCAAGCGGCGAGCCAGCTTCAGCTTGGTTAAACGCTAGCAGCTTTTTAACGAGTGAGAATGCCACGCCAGGCTTGGCGGGCTCTTCCAGCTTGCCCAGCTGCAATTGCATGTACGCTTTGTCGTTCGTGCTTTCAAAGACGGTGTTTTCCGCTTCAAAATCAAACAGCGCACGGCTAGAAATAGCCACGACAAGTTTTTGTGAATCTGGTTTTTTCATTTCATGAACTGATTCATTTGAATAATGGGCAACAGCACCGCCAGCACAATCAGGAGCACCACAACGCCCATCACCACAATCAAGAGCGGCTCTAGGATGGTAGCGAGCGCCATCGCTCGGCGCTGCACATCGTTACCCAGCTGCTTGGCAGCATGGTCTAACATCTTGGGCAGTTGTCCCGTTTGCTCGCCTAAACGAGCAAACATGGCCAGCAAACTTGGGAAGCGTCCTTGCTTAGAAAGCGCACTGGCCAGCGTTGCACCTTCGCGCACTTGCACCAATGCCTCTAGCGCATCACGCCGTAAAGCACGGTTAGACAGCGTCATGGCTGCGGTTTGCAAACCACGCAAGATCGGCACACCTGCCAGCGCCAGCATCGCCAGCGTGCCACTAAATCTGGCAGCGTTGTAACCACGGGCTAGGCGACCCACCAGCGGCAGCTCTAGCCACGCAGCATCAAAGCGCTCACGGAAAGCATCACCTCGCAAAGCCATACGCAGTAAGGTACCCAGCAGTACCAATACCAGCAACAGCAACCATCCCCAGTTACGAATAAAGCTGCTAATGCCCAGCATGGCTATCGTCAAAAACGGCAGTGCGCGCTTGCTACCCGCAAACACACTGGCGACTTGCGGCACAACGTAGCTGACTAAAAAAATCACAATCACGGTGGCAATCAAAGTCACGATGGCAGGATACAACGCCGCACCCATCAGCTTGGCGCGAAGCGTTTGCTGCTCTTCCAAATCGTCGGCAAGTTTGTTTAAGACTTCGCCCAAATTGCCGCTTTGCTCGCCCGCACCAATCACAGCGCAGTAAATATCCGAGAACACACGCGGATGTTGAGCAAGTGCTGCGCTCAACGATGAGCCGCCATTAACTTCCGAGCGCAGAGCCGCCACGGTGCCGCGCTGCGCTTCGCCTTCTGATTCGTCGACAAGTGCCGTGAGCGCACGCTCTAGTGGCAAGCCAGAGCCCACAAGGCCTGCGAGTTGACGCGTCCAAACGGTGAGCGTTGTGTTATTAAAAACCCGGCGCGGTGCAAAGAGCCCTTGCGATTTTGCCGATGCGTTTGAAACACCAACAACGGCGTTCACTGCCAATGGAACTAGCGACTGCGCCCGCAAACTGCTACGCGCAGCGCGTGCCGTATCAGCCTCAATGATGCCTTTGCGGGTTTTGCCGTCAGGCTCTAGGGCGGTGAATTGATAGGCGGGCACGCGCGATTTCGCCTTAGTCTCTGGTGACCCGAACCAACTCCGCGCGGCTCGTCACGCCGTTCGCAATCAAGCGTTCGCCATCTTCGCGCATGAGCTGCATTCCGCCCTTGATAGCAGCCTCACGAATCTGCGCTTCGCTGGCGCTTGTATGTATCAGCGCTTTGAGCTCTTCGGTAGTGACGAGTAGTTCAAAAATACCCGTGCGACCCAAATAGCCCGTATCCGCGCATTGGCTGCAACCCACGCCAGAACACGCCTTGCACAGCTTGCGCACCAAGCGCTGCCCGAGCACGCCCAAGAGTGATGAGCTCAGTAAAAATGGCTCGATACCCATGTCGATAAGGCGCGTGACGGCACTGGCGGCATCGTTGGTGTGCAGCGTCGCCAGCACCAAATGACCTGTGAGTGAGGCTTGAATCGCGATCTGTGCGGTTTCAAAATCACGGATTTCGCCAATCATGATGACGTCGGGGTCTTGGCGAAGAATGGCCCTGAGTGCCTTGGCAAAGTCGAGGTCAATTTTGGCGTTGACCTGAGTTTGCCCAATGCCTGCCAACTCATATTCGATCGGGTCTTCCACGGTCATGATGTTGCTGGAAGCCGCATCCAGCTTGCCAAGCGCCGAGTACAGCGTGGTGGTTTTGCCTGAACCCGTAGGCCCCGTGACCAAGACGATGCCGTGCGGCTGGGCAATCAGCCCAAGAAAGCGGCGGAGCGTCTCACCTTGCATGCCCACAGCTTCCAGCGTGAGTTTGGACTCGCTCTTATCCAAGAGGCGCAGCACAGCGCGTTCGCCATACGCGGAGGGCAAAGTCGAGACACGCACATCGACCGCGCGAGTGCCGATGCGCAGACTGATGCGTCCGTCTTGTGGCAAGCGCTTTTCGGCAATGTCGAGTTCCGCCATGATCTTGAGGCGCGAAATGAGCGCGGCGTGCAAGGCGCGGTTCGGTTGCACGACTTCGCGTAAAGCCCCATCGACACGGAAGCGCACCACCGAATGGCGCTCGTAGGGTTCAATATGAATGTCACTAGCGCCATCACGCGCAGCTTGCGTGAGCAAGGCGTTCAGCATTCGGATGATGGGCGCGTCGCCTGCGGACTCCAACAAATCTAGCGCAGCGGGTAGCTCTTGCATCATGCGCGAGAGGTCAGCGTCACTTTGCACTTCGCTCACCACTTGCTGGGCGCTGGATTCGCCGCTGGCGTAGGCTTGGCTGATGCGCGTAGCGAGTTCGGCATCACCCAACTGCGCAACTTGTAGACCTTGCTGCGCGTATTTGCGGCGCACCTCCGATATGCCAGAAGCCTTACTGGTTATGGCTTGCAGCAGAGTCAACTCTGCGCCATCGTCCACCAGCAACAACTGTTGCGTGCGGGCAAAGGCATAAGGTAATGGATAGCGCATGGTCTGTGATGCGAGGGAACTATTTATTCGCGGGCAGTGGTTGCACCAGCGGCGTCATTTGCATCAACGGCGAATTTTTAAGCGGCAGATTCTCTGGCAGCACAGGCACGCCAAAATTAAAGCGCGGCGAGTTAGTTTTGTCCTGGGCGGCTTGGTCGATTTGCAAGCTGCGCATGTTCTCGTAGCGCTGCAAGGAAAGTGCCTCGGTACTGGCACCATCGCGCACGATGACGGGGCGCAAAAACACCATCAAATTGGTTTTGGCACGGCTCTTGGTTTCGCTGCGAAAGAGTGCTCCCAGTAGCGGGATGCTGGCTAAGCCTGGCACACGGTTTTGATTGTTCGCTTGTGTGTCTTGCAGCAAACCACCCAACACGACCACTGCGCCATCTTCAACAAGGACATTGGACTCTAGTGAGCGCTTATTAGTGGTCAAACCAGATGTTGAATTCACCGTTGTGGAATCAACGCTAGAGACCTCTTGGAAAATGGTCATCTTGATGGTGCCGTTTTCACTAATTTGCGGCCGTACCCGTAGCGTAATACCCACATCTTTTCGCTCAATCGTTTGGAATGGATTGGTCGTACTACCGCTGCTAGTGTTGGTGTACTGCCCCGTCAAAAAGGGCACGTTTTGACCCACGACAATCTTGGCTTCTTCGTTATCCAATGTCAGCAAGTTTGGCGTTGAGAGCACATTGCCGTCACCCGTGGTTTCTAAAAAATTGGCTAAAAAACCTAACTGATTATTTGTGCCAATTCTTTGTACAACACCGATGTTGAGGCCACGGTTGAGCGTACTGGCTGTTCCTGCAGCCGTATTACTAGTGATCGTGGCCAAATTACCTGTTGAGCCAAAGTTGGTACCGATGCCCGTATTGCCAACCACACCTTGCCACTGCACGCCAAAGGCGGCAGCTTTATCCGAGTTGACCTCCGCAATCAAGGTCTCCACAAACACCTGCGCACGGCGCACATCCAGTTTGTCAATCACGGCACGCAATTGGCGATACTGCGGCTCTAGCGCCGTGATGATCAGTGAATTGGTCGCGGGATCGGCTTGAATTTGTCCACCTGTACTAGGTTGGGCGCTAACCGCAATAGGCGCTGTCGATGCCGCGCTACCCGTCGTGGTGGATGTGGTTGTGCCACTACCCGCAAGGCCCGTGCTAGCAAGGCCTCCAGAAGCAGTGGCCTGCAAGGCCGCACGCAGCGTGACTGCCAGCTTGCTCGCATCAGCATTTTTAAGCGGCACAACATAGATATTGCCTGCTGCACCATTGCCATTGGCTGCGGGTTGATCGAGCTGACGAATCAGCGATTTAGCCAGCGACAAACGTGCAGGATTAGCCGCTCGCACGATCAGCGCATTGCTGCGCGGCTCTGCCACAACCGTTGTTTTAAAAGACGTATCTGCCGCGCTGCCCGCAGGCGCCGCACCCGTGCTACTGGACTCGAGCAAACGCAGCAAGAGCGGCGCTAAATCATTCGCCAAGCCATTTTTGAGTGGCACGATCTCAATATCGGTGGCGTTAGCGACATCCAACGCCGCAATGATGCGAGCGATGCGTGACAAGTTTTCGTTGTAGTCGGTGATGATCAGTGAGTTGTTGCTGGTGCTGACGTTGATGGTGTTATTGGGGCTAATGAGTGGCCTCAAAATCGGCACCAAGTTATTGGCATTTTCAAAATTAAGCGTAAAAATCTTTGTCACAATTTGATTGCCCGCACTTTTACTGCTCTCGCCTGGCGCAATCACCGTACGCTCACCGCCTTGCAACTTGGCATCGGCTTCGGGCACCACTTTGTACAGCCCACCCGACTCCACCACCGTATAGCCTTGCAGGCGCAGCGCGCTTAAAAATTGATTGAACGCCTCTGCACCGCTCACCGGCTTTTCGGTTGACAAGTTGATTTGGCCTTTGACGCGTGGATCAACCACCACGTTGCGATTGGTGAGCGTCGCAATGGTGCGTGCCACAGCTTCGATTTCGGCATTCACAAAGTTCAGCGTCATGGGCGCGGCTCGCCTCGTCTGCGCGAGCGAACTAGTTGCCACGCCAAGCGCGATGCAAATCAAAATGAAAATGTGCTTCATGAGGTATCTCTTATAACTTCAGAATCGAGCGCGAACGCCCGTCAGTGCTGGATTGCCATTGTCCAACAATATGGAGCAGGTTAGATAGCGCCTCTTCTCGGCCTTTAGCCGCCAGTGCCTCGCCTTGAAAACTGGCGCGTCCACTCTCAATTTGACCTATCCCTGTGAGTATGAGCGCGGACTCGCTTGGTGCGACCCCTAGCGTCTCCAGCCGCAGTACCGCACCTGTACTGGTGAGCAAATAATTGCCCAGTGGCCGTACCGTAGATAACGCCGTCGCCACATGGCTGGCTTGCAAAGAGGCACGACCCGTCAAGCTTTGCAGCCCTTGCGCCGACCACACGCCCGCCAGCTGATCGCTGGTAAACAGCAGTTCACCCGCCAATTGCAGCGTGTTCCAAGGTGCGCCAAGCCCTGCCAGCAATCCCGCAGGCAGATCAAGGTGCGGCGTGTTTAACCGCCACTCAACATCCGACAGACTACCTGCACCTGCCCGCAAGCCAAGTTGGACGGGGCTTGCGGCAAGGGTACAACAAGATGCGCTCAGGCTCACATCGAGGCCAAGCCATGCGGGACTGATTTGCCACTGAAGCCGAGACGGCAAACTGATCGCGCCCGTGCTGCCTTCGCCGCCCGACAACACCAAATCCGCCGAACCTTGCCAAACTGTCCCGCGCGGCGCTTGCAAGAGCACTTGTCCGCCGCTACTCTTGGCGATGCTGCTCGCAAGCCAGCTCGCAGGGGCGTAGGCGATGACGGCATACAAGATGCCACACACCACGCCGCCAAGCGTCCATTTTTTAAGTGCCCGCATCAGTCATCACCAGCGAGCCTTCCCATAGCGGATCGGCCACATTTGCACTGCGCTTCCAATTAGCTTGTACGGGCAGCAACTGCGCGTGACTGCGCGCCTCGGCAAGCCATAAGGCAAGTGCCTCGGGCGTTGCGCCGACAAAATTAATTTGTACGCGGCTGCCTTGCGTGCTCATGCTGGCTTTGCCCAGTTTTTTAATGGCGCCTTCTAACCACGCCTGTGATTGCGCACGGTTAATCGGCGACATGGCTTTCAATTGTTTAGCCTCATCTGCCATCGCCTGCATCTGAGAGATCTCAGCATCCAACTTGGCATGTGCAGCGTTTGTGCCTTTATAGGTTTGCAGCGCGGGCGCAATTGCTAGCCACCACACCAACGCAGCCACAGCGAGAACAAACAGTGCAAAGAGCAGACGCTGCTCGCGCGGCGCTCGCTGTTCGAACCAAATTTTGAACGCCTCTGTCATGGTTTGCTCACTTGTAGCTCGGTTAGCTTGAGTTCGTTATTCGCATAATCTACTTGGCTGTAGGCCTTGCCTGCTATAGCTTTGCTGGCTAACTGCGCCTCTAACCCTTGGCTATCTTGTCCACCGCGCTTGGCTCTATCTCGCGCCAAGGCTTTTGCCATTTGCACGGGCGCGTCCACTAGGGCCTGCGTTTCGGGATAGGTCTGCATCAAGATGCGATTGATTTGCTCGCGCTTGGCATCCAACTCGGCTCGGTCACGCCACGCCCAGATGTTGACCCCGATCAATTGAATCACCACCAAGGCGAGCAAGCCTATGCGCGCCCAGCGCCACTCAGGAGCCTGCCAAGCCATACGGGCTGTGCCTTGCAGCAGGGCGGTTAGACGAGGCTTAGGACGAAAATCAAACTGCGCCAAATTCCAATGTGCAAACTGACGCTCTTTTGATTCAGGCTGAATCGCAGCAATCGTGTGTCCCTCGGCCGCTAGCTTAGCAAGCAGGCCTTTGAGCCAGGCCTTCTCACAAACCATCACTTCAAACGGACGCCCAGCCTGGATATGGGTCGCCGCATCTGGCGCTAAGGCAAAGTGCAAATCGGCGGGATCATCTAGCAGTTGCTCCTCCAAAGCCCCAGCCAGTGCGGCTTGCAAACGATGCGCGGGCATTGGCGGCAGCGTAATTTCGTGCACCGATAAACGATCGGCTGGCAGCACAAGGTTCATGCTCTTGGAATCAAGCAAGGAGGGTGTTAAAACAAACATATCAGACATTGTATGAATCCAAGGCCAGAGCGACTTCGGCGATCA
>JANXRP010000023.1 GCA_025352965.1 Comamonadaceae bacterium | reverse complement strand
GCACATCGGCATGAGGCCTTTCAAGCTTGCGAGTTTTTGATGGATTATTTAAAGACCGAAGCACCGTTTTGGAAGAAAGAGCAAACGCCAAATACCGAGCAAGCTTCGCGGTGGGTAGATGCACGCGCAAGCGATGATGCGGCCATTAAGCGCTGGAGTAATTAACGATGACACGTCAATTAATTAGGTATGTACGTTCATTGATCGCCAGACCTCGTCTTTTGATGGCGGTTGCCATGGCACTGATCTGTTATGTGCTGCTTACGCCGTATATGAGGGCCTCCCAAGCAGTGCTTTTGGCATTTGATATTGGGGCCATCGTTTTTTTGGCCAGCATCGTACAGTTGATGTCTAAAGCCACGCCAGTCGTCATGCGCCGCCGCGCGGAGCGGCAACTTTACGGCAAGTGGACCGTGGTCATTTTGTCGCTCATCACGATTAGCATGGTGCTGCTTGCGCTGCACGATGAGCTGAGGGCTGGCAAGGCGCAAGCTGCGCACAGTGTTGCATTTGCAGGTGTCTCTATCGTGCTATCGTGGCTGTTACTGGCGACCAATTTTGCGCAAGAGTATGCGCATCAATACGCGCTGAATCGCCACATCAATGATGGTGGATTACTGTTTCCGAGTACGCCTGAGCCCGATTACTGGGACTTTATGTATTTTTCACTTATTTTGAGCATGGCTTGTCAAACGGCAGATGTGCAAATCACGGATGGACGGATGCGTCGGCTGGCTTTGCTGCACAGCGTGATGGCATTCTTTTTTAATGTGGGCATTATTTCGATCACGATCAATGTACTCGGAGGTGTTTTGTGAGTGCTCACAAAGCCATATTGGCTTTGGCTTGCGCAACTAGTTTGTTCGCATGGGCGGACGAGCCTAGTTTCAAATTCACCTCTGGCTTGTATGGCCTCAGTGGTGGAGGACAAACAGCGGCAAGGGGTTTAGATTTGAACTTGCGCAACACCTCAAAGCTTGGCGATGTCTGGCTTGGTTGGTATTTGCAACCCGCGGTGAACAATGACGAAACCACTCGGCAAAAACAATGGCGTACTGGCTGGGATAACACATTCAGCACGGGGCAGGTTCGGTTTCAGCCTAGTCTGCAAGCGGCTTCTGGTGGATTTTGGGGTGGTAGTTTTGGCATAGAAACAGGCGATACGTGGTATGCGGGAGCGGGACTTGGACGCACTAACCTTCGTCCTTATGTCAATTTGAATTTCGATCCCAACGATGCACTAATGGCCTCTGGCGGTTACAGATGGAGTACGCATCAATCACTTGGCTTTCAGTGGGTGCGTGATAACCGTCTAAACCCTGACCAGCGGCACTTTCACGCGATTTATCGGCAAGGTTTGAGTGAGCATGAGCGCGTGACTTTTGACGTGCTATCGAAAGCGGGTAATGTGACGGACAGCATGGGCGGTGTCCAAAAAATCAATAAACTAGGTTTGTCAGCTACCTACGATTGGCATGAAAAATTTGTACGCTTAAGCTACGACCCGAACGTCAATTTTGGCGTGCAAAATATGTGGCGATTTTCGCTAGGTACGCGGTTTTGATGTGGCATGAATAGCATCGTCCTTACCACCCTCAACGCTCGCTACACCCATGCCAGTATGGGCTTGCGTTGTTTGCGAGCGAATCTTGGCGAGCTGCGGGACGACTCAGTTATTGATGAGTTCATCATCGGCCAGCAAACGAATGAGGTGGTGGAAAAGCTGCTGGCGCATCACCCCAAGATCATTGGTTTTGGTGTGTATATCTGGAATGTGGATGACACCACCAAAATCGTGGCGCTGCTTAAACGAGTGGCTCCCGATGTCATCATTGTTTTGGGTGGTCCCGAGGTGAGTTTTGAAATAGATGAGCAGCGCATCTGCCAATTGGCAGACTACGTCATCACAGGCTGGGGCGATGTGACCTTCCGAAAATTAGCCGAGGCGGTTTTGCACGGACCCAAGCCGCTGATGAAAATTCATGCGGGCGAGCAGCCATCGCTTGCTGCAATTGCGATGCCATACGGTGAGTACACGGACGAAGATATTGCTTATCGCACTCTTTATGTGGAGGCGAGCCGTGGTTGTCCATTCAAGTGCGAGTTTTGTCTTTCGGCGCTTGATAAAACAGCTTGGCCGTTTGAGACGGAAAAATTCTTGAGCGAAATGGAGCTGCTTTACCAGCGCGGTGCGCGGCAGTTTAAGTTTGTTGATCGCACGTTCAATTTGAATGCCAAAGTGAGCCTCAAGATATTGCAATTCTTTTTAGATCGATGGATAGAGGGTGATCCTATCTACGCACATTTCGAGCTTGTCCCCGATCATTTGCCAGATGTGCTGAAAGAGACGATTGCTAAGTTCCCCGCAGGCGCTTTGCAGTTTGAAATTGGCATCCAAACTTTTAATACAGATGTGCAAGCTTTGGTCAGCCGCAAGCAAAACAACGACAAGGCGGCAGAGAACTTGCGCTGGCTGCATACCCAGAGTAGGGCGCACATGCATGTCGATTTGATTGCGGGACTGCCAGGCGAGACCATACAAAGCTTTGGCGCGGGCTTTGATCGCTTAGTTGGACTTGGCCCGCACGAAATCCAATTTGGCATTTTGAAACGTTTGCGTGGAACACCTATCATCAGGCACACCGCACCGTACCGTATGACGTTTAGCCCAGACGCCCCCTACGAGATCGTGGCAAATCAAGACCTGAGCTTCAACGATATGCAACGCATGAGCCGCTTCGCTCGGTACTGGGATTTGGTGGCGAACTCGGGGCGTTTTGCCAATACGCTGCCCTTGCTGCTAAAGGATGCGCCATTTGATAACTTCATGCTGTTTGCCGATTGGCTCTATGCCACAACAGGCAAAACGCATCAGTTTGCGCTGGAGCGGCTGTTTGAGTTTGTGCGCAATTATTTGGTTCTCACGCAAGACATGGTTATGGTCGATACAGCTCTCATCATTGACAAAGAGCGAGCGCAAATAAAAACTCGAAGTGCGAAATTACAAAGACAACGAAGACATGAGGCGATATTGAAATGAAGGTGATTCAATGAAAGTAGTGCTCTACACCGACGGCGCGTGCAAAGGAAATCCTGGTCCTGGCGGCTGGGGCGCGCTCTTGCAGACCACGACGGATAAGGGTTTGACGGAGCGCGAGCTGTGCGGTGGCGAGCGTGAGACGACCAACAATCGCATGGAGATGATGGCGGTGATTGAGGGCTTATCGGTTTTGACAAGGCCTTGCGATGTGACGATTTATTTGGATAGTAAATATGTCATGCAAGGCATCACTGAGTGGATTGCGGGCTGGAAGGCACGCGGCTGGAAAACTGCAGCCAAGCAGCCCGTAAAGAATGTTGATTTGTGGCAGCGCTTGGATGCCGTGGTCTCAAACTCGGGTCACACCATTGATTGGCAATGGGTCAAAGGTCATGCAGGTAACGCAGGCAATGAGCGAGCGGATGGCCTGGCTAATAAAGGTATTTCAGCCTAAGTTTTCTCTAGGCGGATGGCGCGGGACGTGGTCGTCTTGGGTGCGTGAACCCGCTGCTTTAAATTTTTTAGTAGCCAAATAATCTGACGGCTTGAACGTGCATATCGGCCTGTGAGCACCGCGTAGGCTTCTTCGATTTTGTCTGCACGTGCTAAGTGAATGGCATCAGCGGCGGCATTGACAAAGCGCTCGTGCATGTTTAGCAACATAGGAAACGATGGATCGCCTTCCACGTATCTTTTTTCAGACCCTTGTTGCAATTTCGTCAACCCACTCAGTTGGGTTGAACGAACTTTATCCGCATCCAAGTGTTCTGACCATATGCCCGTGCCATAGGCTTGCTGGATCGCGCTCTCTAGCGCTAGGGTCATGCTTTCGTGTTCGGCAATCGTGAGGTCAATTGTGTGTGCTGCGGGCAGTAAAACGTTGGCGTGAAGCATCCAAGAGGCCTTTTGTGTGTGTGCAAACGAAATCGTAGGGTGACGAGCGAACCCCATATCAATGATGTAAACATCACTCTCGGTGCTACCATTTAAATTTTGATTAAACATAAGAAATAAATTTAATATTAATAGTAATAAAAATTAACACAGTAGTATTAGTTTATCACAATAGGGTATCTATGCATAGCTGAAATCAAAAAATTACTGAAAAATAGCCAATATGATGAAAAAAACAACATTCCTTGCGATTGTTTCGCTTTGCTTTTTGCATACTTTGGTACAGGCTCAGGCTGTATGGCCCAATAAACCCGTCAAAATTGTGATTGGTTTCCCCACGGGCGGAGCGCCCGATATCTTGGCGCGGGTATTGGCAGAAAAATGGGCATCACTTGGGCAAACCGTGACGGTGGAGAACAAGCCTGGCGCGGGTGGCAACATTGGCGCGGATTTTGTGGCCAAGAGCGCACCTGATGGCTATACGCTTTTGGTTGGTACGGTGGGCTCGCAAACGATTAATCCATCGCTCTATAGCAAGATGCCCTACAACGCGGCAACAGATTTCACGCCGATTTCATTTTTGGGCAGCACGCCTAATTTGCTGGTGATTAATAACAATGTGCCAGCTAGAACCGTGAAAGAGTTAATTGATTTAGCGAAAGCAAAACCCGATACGTTGAGCTATGGTTCTCCTGGCAATGGCACATCGAACCACATGTCGGGCGAGATGTTCAACATTCAGGCGGGTGTGAAGACGCGCCATGTGCCGTATCGTGGCCGAGCGCAGGCGATTCCCGATTTACTTGGTGGTCACATTACCATGATGTTTGACAACATGCCGTCTAGTCTGCCACTGGTGAAGTCGGGCGAACTGCGTGGTTTAGCGGTGACAAGTGCCAAACGATCACCTGCTGCGCCCAATATCCCAACCATGGCTGAGGCTGGTTTGCCAGCATTTGAAGCCACCTCATGGTTTGCGGTGCTCGGTCCTGCCAAGATGCCGAAAGACGTGCTTGCCAAAATCAATCAAGAGGTCATTCGAGCAGTGAACTTGCCCGATGTACGAGAGAAACTTTTTCAGTTAGGTTTGGATATGTCACCTGGTACACCCGAGGAGCTTCAAGCACTCATTCAAACCGAGACGATCAAATGGGCGAAGGTGGTGAAGGAGTCAGGTGCGAAAATAGACTGATGACTGAACTATCAAAGCTGACGGCGCAGGCTTTTGCGCCCAGCGGCGCTTTGGCCCTGGCGGCGACTAATTCCCAACAAAATTATCAACCACGCGAAGGCCAACAGCAAATGGCCAAGGCGATTGCGGATGCCATCGCGCTGCGCTCTAGCGTGGTCGTGGAGGCGGGTACGGGTGTGGGCAAGACCTTTGCGTACCTTGTTCCTGCCGTGCTCTGCGGTGCGCGCGTGGTGGTGTCCACCGCAACAAAAACATTGCAAGATCAACTTTTTTCGCGTGACTTGCCCGCAGTGACCGAGGCGCTGGGTATTCCTGTGCGAACAGCTTTACTGAAGGGGCGATCGAGCTATCTGTGCTTGCATCGTATGGATATGGCTTTGCATAGCGGTAGTTCGTCAGAACGAATTTTGGGCAAAGCTTTATCGGCCATTGATCGCTGGTCAAAAACGACTTTAACGGGCGATTTGGCTGAAATGGTGGGACTCGATGAACGCTCTCCCGCGTTGCCACTTGTGACGTCCACGCGTGAGAACTGTCTCGGGTCGGAATGCTCAAAAGCCAAAGAGTGTCACGTCAATCTGGCTCGTAAAGAAGCGCTGGGCGCGGACATCGTGGTGGTGAACCACCATTTGTTTTTTGCAGATATGGCGGTGCGCGAGTCGGGGGTGGCGCAGATTTTGCCAACTGCGGAGGTGGTGATTTTTGACGAGGCGCACCAAATTAATGAAATCGGCGTTGGGTTTTTAGCCAAGCAACTCAGTACACCGCAGATCTTGGATTTCTGCAAAGACCTACTGGCTGCGGGGTTGCAGCATGCACGTGGGCTGGTGGATTGGTCAACTGTGGTGCAAGCGCTGGAGTACGCGACGCGCGATTTACGCTTAGCCATTGGCAAGCAAAGCTACGCCGCGAGGCTTGCCTGGACTAGCGCTGCACCAGAAGGCGTTGACGCGGACATGTGGCTGAGTGGTTTGCAAAATGTAACAGCCGCGCTTGCGCAAGTGGATGCTGGGCTTGGGATCGTTATGGAGTCAAACCCTGAATTCACACGTCTTGCTGAGCGTGGCCTAGAGCTAAGCGATCTCGTACAGGCCTTTCTGGATAAGGCTTCGGTCGATTCGGTGCGATGGTTAGAGGTGGGTGCCCAGCTTAAACTGGTTGAGTCTCCGTTAGACATTGCGGATGTGGTCAAAAAGCAGTGGTTTCCTGAGAGTGATAGCGAAACAGTTTCCCAGCGCAGCTGGATTTTTACGTCGGCGACGTTGGGCAGCGACGATCGGCTCTCATGGTTTTTGGAAGGCTGCGGCCTGCAGGGCTTGAATGAGCGGCAGCTGGCGGTACTTCGCGTGAGTAGTCCCTTTAATTATGAGGTTCAGTCGGCGCTCTATGTGCCCTCTAACTTTCCTAAACCTAGTGAGCCTGATCACACGGCGCGTGTTTCAGATATTGCCTTAGAGGCCGCACGAGGCTTGGGCGGACGCACTTTGGTACTGACCACCACGCTGCGGGCTTTGCGACAAATTGGTGAAACGTTAGCCGAAAATTTGGCAGGAGATGACATTTCGGTTTTAGTGCAAGGTCAGCAATCCAAGCGTGAATTGATTGAACGTTTTCGAGCTCAAGATTCGGCCAGCGTTTTGGTGGCTTCAGCATCGTTTTGGGAGGGTGTCGATATTGCGGGCGATGCGCTGCAGTGTGTCATTATTGACAAGCTGCCATTTCCGCCGCCTGGCGATCCGCTGGTGGAGGCAAGAAGTAAACGGTTAGAGGTGCAAGGGCGCAGCAGTTTCAACGATTACTCGATTCCTGAGGCGGCTATTGCACTCAAGCAGGGAACAGGGCGATTGATTCGCAGCGAAGGTGATGTCGGCGTGCTGGTGGTGTGCGACCCGCGTTTGGTGCAAATGGGTTACGGGCGGCGATTAATTGCTAGCTTACCCACTATGCCAATTTTGCGTACGCTGGATGCGTGGCAGCAATGGTTAGGGCTTTTGCGTGCCACCCACGCTCACGCCAACAGCTAATTTATTTTTTGGAAAATTCTTTGCCATCACCCGTTTGGCATCGTCACGTAATTCGGTACTGCCAAGCGCATCGTAGGCCTCTATCAAAACAGATAAGGCGTCCTCCATGACGACCGTATTGGGGTAGTCGGCAATAGCCGTTTGTGCACGATTGGCGGCGGCCAAGTGTGCGCCTCGGCTAGCGTAATAACGCGCCACATGAAGCTCGTATCCAGCTAGCGTATTCAGGATGTAGGTCATACGCGCGAGCGCATCAGGCGCGTATTTGGATTCTGGAAATCGCGTGGTGAGTTGTTTGAAGGTAGCATAAGATTCTTTGGACGCTTTTTGATCGCGGTCATCCAATTGCTGACCTGTAAAGCCGCTTAAAAATCCAAGATCGCCATTAAAATTTACGAGACCTCGCAGATAGAGTGCGTAATCGACGAGTGGGCTGGCAGGATGCAGACGCATAAAGCGATCTAGCGTAACCATGGCTTCGGCGTGCGATCCGCCTTTATACTGCGCATAGGCCTTTTCTACTTGGGCTTGTTGGCCAAGTGGTGTGCCAATGGCGCGAGTTTCTAATTTTTCGAAGTAACCCACGGCCTTGTCATAGCCGCCGTTGTTGACTTCATCTTTAGCCTCTTGGTAAAGTTTCTCCAAGGTCCAATCTTTGGTAATGTCGGTGAGGTTGCCGCAACCTTGAAACAATATCACGACGCTTACCAAGCATATACGCCAAAAAATAGTCATAGAAAGTAAAGATGAGCGCACAGGTTGTCCCAGATAAAAATGTCAATTTGATTATAGACAGCGAGCATGAAGATGCTATTGAAACAGGCGATCTGACTGATTCAATTGAAACGCGGCGGCATACCGTCACGTACGAGCAAAGCGACATGCGTTATGACCGCATTGTGGCGCTGGCTGTGCCCGAGTTTTCGCGCAGTTATTTGCAGCAACTGATTGAACAATCGTTCGTGACGTTGAACGGCGCAATTGCGACCAAATCGTCCAAACATCTGCGGGGTGGTGATGAGTTGGTCATACAGCTACGTCCCACCGAGCAAAGCCAAGCCTATGTGCCAGAAGATGTCCCTGTCGAAGTCGTCTATGAAGATGCGTACCTGCTGGTCATCAATAAGCCTGCTGGATTGGTGGTACATCCCGCACCTGGTAATTGGCGTGGCACGCTCTTGAATGGTTTGCTGAACAAGTATCCAGAAGCCAAGCATTTGCCACGCGCAGGTATCGTGCATCGATTAGACAAAGACACTAGCGGATTGATGGTGGTGGCCAAAACGCGCCTCTGTATGGATGCGCTGGTCAAGCTGATTTCAAGCAGGGAAGTCGCGCGTGAGTACTTTGCGATTGCACATGGCGCATGGCGCAACTCGGACGAGCACGAGTTTGAGGAAGACGCACCTGATAGAATAGTTACTCAGTCCATTGGGCGCGATCAAAGAAATCGGCTCAAGATGGCGGCGTTTGATCCCCTTAGCGGTCACGCCAAACCCGCTCGCACTGACATTTATGTTTTGCAGCAAAACGATGATTTCACATGGGTAGAGTGCAAGCTCCATACAGGACGCACGCATCAAATCCGCGTACACATGGCATATTTAGGACATCCGTTGGTGGCGGACGCGACATACGGCGGCAAACCCGCTCTAGGCTTGGCACGCCAAGCACTGCACGCCAAGCGATTGGCTTTTACGCATCCGATGACGGGTGCTGACATGGAATTTTTATCCCCTTTGCCGCCTGATTTAGAGGCTGCAAAAGGTGACTTTTAAAAGATGACTTTTGAATAATTTATGAATACTGCTGAAGCGAAACGAATTTTGGAAGCTGCGCTCTTATGCGCGCAAGCGCCGATGACGGTGCCGCATTTGCTGCCGCTATTTGAGGATAACCTGACCGCCGACTCGATCAAATTGATTCTTGCCGAGTTGCAATTGGACTGGGCGCAAGGAGGGCTTGATTTGGTTTGCGTGGCTAACGGCTGGCGTTTCCAAAGCAAACCAGCGCTAAAGCATTACCTCGATCGCTTAAATCCTGAAAAACCTCCGCGCTATTCGCGCGCAAGCCTTGAGACGCTGGCCATTATTGCGTACCGTCAGCCTGTGACGCGCGGTGATATCGAAGACATTCGCGGCGTAACGGTGAACTCGCTCACGATTAAGCAGTTAGAAGATCGCGGCTGGATTGAGGTGATTGGGCACCGTGAAACCGTGGGTCGCCCCGCGCTGTTTGCCACAACGAAACAATTCTTGGACGATCTGGGCTTGGCCTCACTTGCCCAACTACCGATTAACGAAGACGGCGATGAAATGCCCAATTTAGATTTATTACTTGAACAACCCGAATTACCAGAGAACCCTGAGACCCTATGAACAACGAACAAGCCCACGAGCCAATTCCAATGACTCTTCCCGAGCATGATGCTCCAGAAGCCTCACTAGATATGGCTTCCGAGAACAATGCCTTGCAAGAGCAAGCGGCGCAAACCCCTGCCGTGCCCGATGCACCTGCTGCGCCAATACCCGTTTTTGAGCTAGACGATATCGTTAGTGGCCGCTTTGACGAAGAGCAAGCCAGCGCTGAAGAGGCTGCACCCACCAAACGTGTTTTAGCACCCGAGGTCGAGTCACCCAAGCTGCACAAAATCCTCGCGCAAGCGGGATTGGGTTCACGCCTTGAGATGGAGCAAATGATTGTTGAAGGACGCATCACGGTTAACAAAGAGCCTGCCCACATTGGCATGCGGATTCAGTATGGTGATCAAATTACGGTTAATGGCAAGCCCATCAAGGTGCGCATTGATCCGCCGCCTGCACGTATCTTGGCGTATCACAAACCTGCGGGTGAAGTTGTTACGCATGACGATCCGCAAAATCGTCCGACGGTTTTTCGCCGCTTACCGAAGCTGTACCAAGGTAAATGGCAATCGGTGGGTCGTCTTGACTTAAATACCGAAGGTTTGCTGCTGTTTACTAGTTCGGGCGAGTTGGCGAACCGTCTCACGCATCCACGTTTTGGTTTGGAGCGCGAATATGCCGTGCGCGTTTTAGGCGCTTTGTCCAACGAAGAAAAACAACAACTACTAGACGGCGTAATGCTGGATGACGGTCTCGCACAATTTGGCTCGATTGAAGACGGCGGCGGTGAAGGCGCGAACTGCTGGTATCGCGTCACAATTTCTGAAGGGCGTAATCGCGAAGTGCGCCGTATGGTGGAGTCGCTCGGTCATGCGGTGAGCCGCTTGATTCGTATTCGATACGGCACGATGCTCTTGCCAAAAGGATTGAAGCGTGGCTTCTGGATGGAACTCGATGAAGCCGATGTTCGGGCGCTGCAAAACGCATCGGGCGGCGCACCCAAGCGTGCGGATGGCGATGGTGCTGCTCCGCGGTCGCGCGGCGGCAATGGTCGCAATGACCAGCGCGGCGCCCAGCGTAGCCGTGGTGGCTTGCGCGGTCCAGGTGCGGGAAATGCAGGAGGCGAGGGCGGTGGCGGCAGAGGGCGCGGCGGCTACAAAGGCAATACACCAAGGCCCGATAACCGCAATACGCCACGCCCAACCGCGCCAGGCGAGGGCGGTGGTCGCGGAAGTTACGGCGGTCACTCAGACGGCAATTCTTTTGACGGTGATGGTATTAACAACGATCGTTTGCCAAGCGGCATTAATCCTGAACGCACGATGATGGACTTCAAGCGCCAAGCATTTGGTGCTGGAAATGGCGGTGCTGGCCAAGGTCGCGGACGTAGCGGCGGTGCGGGACAAGGCCGTGGACGTGGTAACGGTGGAGGTGGCAACTCTGGAGGTGGCAATGGCGGTCAACCAGATCCAATGCGTACATCGTTTGGCTACATTGGCGGCGACAGTTTGCAGCGCCAACGTGCCGCACCTGGTGGTGGTAACGGCGGGCGCGGGGGTAACCGCGGTGGTTCGGGAAACAACTCAAGCGGTGGCGGCAATGGTGGTGGCAGAGGTCGTTCGCGTTAGGACACGTTAAAATCAGCAGGTTGTTTTTTAAGGCAATATTTTTTATTTTTCTAGGACTTTTAAATGGCTATCGAACGTACTCTCTCCATCATCAAACCAGACGCAGTTGCAAAAAATGTGATCGGTCAAATCTACGCACGTTTTGAAGGTGCTGGCCTCAAAGTGGTGGCGGCTCGTATGGCACACCTCTCTCGCTTGGAAGCAGAAGCTTTCTACGGCGTTCACAAAGCACGTCCTTTCTTCAATGATCTCGTGTCGTTCATGATTTCTGGTCCTGTGATGATCCAAGCTTTAGAAGGCGAAGGCGCGATCCTCAAGAACCGTGACCTGATGGGCGCGACCGATCCTAAGAAAGCCGACAAAGGAACAATTCGTGCTGACTTTGCTGACAGCATTGATGCCAACGCCGTTCATGGTTCTGACGCAGCTGAAACCGCAGCGAATGAAATCGCTTTCTTCTTCCCTGGCATGAACGTGTTCGCGCGTTAATCCCAGCACTACCTGTATTTGAATATGACTTCGGCCAACCTGCTGGATTTTGATCTCGATGGCTTGGCCGATTTTTGTGAAAAATTAGGCGAAAAGCGTTTCCGAGCAACGCAACTGTATCGCTGGATTCACCAGCGCGGCGTGTCTAATTTTGACGACATGACCGACATCGCGAAATCGTTTCGCGAAAAATTAAGAACGAGTGCCCATATCAAGGGACTCAAAGTTTTAAGCCGCCACACCTCGGCTGACGGCACGATCAAGTGGCTGTTTGACATGGGGGCTGGCGATGCAATCGAAGCCGTCTACATCCCCGAAGATGACCGTGCCACACTGTGCATTTCTAGCCAAGCGGGCTGTGCCGTCGGCTGTCGTTTTTGCTCCACAGGACACCAAGGCTTTAGCCGCAATTTGACGACGGCCGAAATCATCGGGCAACTTTGGTACGTCGAGCATTTGCTCCGCGCCGAGCTGCAAAGCGATGACCGCAAAGCAGACGAGCGCGTGATCTCCAACGTAGTGATGATGGGCATGGGCGAGCCACTGCAAAATTACACTAATTTAATTCCAGCGCTCAAGACAATGCTGTCCGATCATGCGTATGGTCTTTCGCGTCGTCGTGTCACGGTGTCCACGTCGGGCGTCGTACCCATGATTGAGCGCCTCGCGCAGGATTGTCCTGTGTCGCTGGCAGTTTCTATTCATGCTGCAAATGACAAGTTACGTACGAGTCTGGTGCCGATCAATCAAAAATATCCGCTTAAAGAATTGATTGCTGCGTGCCAAGCGTATTTGCCGTACGCCCCGCGTGACTTTTTAACCATTGAATACTGCATGCTGGATGGTGTCAACGATCAGCCTGAGCATGCACGTGCGCTGGCGCAAATGTTAAATGCATTGCCTTGCAAAATTAATTTGATCCCGTTTAATCCGTTTCCTGCTTCAGGACTGAAGCGATCAGCGCCTGAAGTGGTCAAGAAATTTGCGCAATTACTCACGGGTGCAGGTTACATCACCACGATTCGCAAAACACGCGGCGATGATATCGACGCGGCTTGTGGTCAATTAGCGGGAGAGGTGCAAGATCGCACGGATGCCGTTACCCGAATGCAGGACCGTAGAACCATCATGATGAAAGAATCAAATGAGTGAGACGAATGATGCGACAGGCCATGGGCCTGAAGACACCCCTACACCTGAAGTCGAGGTGGCGGCGGCAGTAAGCGTGGCATCCGATCCAGTCCCGGAGCCTGAACCACAACCGACCGCTGGGCAAATGCTGCGTGCTGCGCGTGTCGCCTCTGGCATGCACATTGGTACTCTGTCGCTTGCGCTAAAAGTACCGGTTAAAAAATTGGAAGCGCTTGAGGCAGATGACTGGGCGCACTTACCTGATGCTGTGTTCGTGCGCGCTTTGGCAACTAGCGTTTGTCGGCAAATCAAGGCAGACAGTGCGCCCATCTTGGCTGCTCTGCCGCAAAATACGAGTACTAATATTTTGGACGATAAGGACAGGGCAGGACTGAATCAGCCGTTTCGTTCTCCAAGCGATGCTAAGTTTTCCTATAAGCACTTACCTGCTATGTCGATGCCCATGATCGCAGGTGCGGCGGTGTTATTGCTAGCGGCATTACTGTTAATTTTCTTACCTGATTTTGTAAAACAGCAAAGTAACAAAAAATCCGAGGTGATTGAAAAAATAGAGCCTGTTACTGCGCCAGAACCAGTTGCAGTAGCGGTTGACATGATGGCCTCTGCGCCAATACCTGTAGCGGCTGCAAGCGCACCAGTTGCCGCTGTCATCAAACCAGCTGTTTCAGCTCCAGTAGCTAAATCTGTTGCTGTCGCGCCTACACCCGTCGCATCAACCCCCGCCGTATTGCCAGCGGGTGTGTCTATTTTGCGTTTGGCCGCCAAGGGCGAGGTTTGGGTTCAGGTGAAGGACAGCAAGGGCATTGTTTTAGTTCAGCGCAATTTGCAACCAAAAGAAATTGTGAATGTGTCGGGTATTCCGCCGCTCTCGGTGGTGCTTGGGCGGGTGAACGAGATTGAGTCGGTCGTGGTGCGCGGCAAGCCATTCAATTTAGTACCAGTCTCAAGCGAGAATATCGCACGATTTGAGGTGAAGTAATCGTGGCTAGTACCCTGCAAGCCAAGGTGATCTGGGGCTCGCGCATCGTCACTGTGGGCGGCGATGCGCCTGTTCGCATTCAATCCATGACCAATACCGATACCGTAGATGCGGTTGGTACAGCCATTCAAGTCAAAGAGCTTGCACTGGCGGGTTCTGAGATGGTTCGAATCACGGTTAATACGCCCGAGGCTGCAGCGGCTGTACCATATATTCGCGAGCAGCTAGACCGCATGGGCATTGATGTGCCGTTGATTGGTGATTTTCACTACAACGGTCACACGCTGCTGACGGGGTATCCAGAGTGCGCCAAAGCACTCTCTAAATACCGTATCAATCCGGGCAATGTGGGCAAGGGTGAAAAACGCGATAGGCAATTTGGACAAATGATTGAAGCGGCGATGCGCTGGGATAAACCAGTGCGCATTGGTGTGAATTGGGGCTCGCTCGACCAAGAGCTACTTGCCGCGATGATGGATGAGAACGCTGGACGAGCAGATCCTTGGGATGCTAAAAAAGTGATGACCGAGGCACTGATTGCTTCGGCACTAGGGTCGGCTACTGAGGCCGTACGCCTTGGTATGACTCCAGCTCAAATCTTGCTCTCATGCAAGGTCTCTGGCGTACAAGATTTAGTGCGCGTGTACCAAGAGCTTGCCAAGCGCTGCGACTATCCGCTGCACCTTGGTTTGACTGAAGCGGGCATGGGCACCAAGGGTACGGTTGCGTCTAGCGCAGCGCTGGCTGTGCTTTTGCAGCAAGGCATTGGTGACACAATCCGTGTATCGTTGACACCAGCCCCTGGTGAGGCGCGTACGCAAGAAGTTGTGGTGGCATCGGAGATTTTGCAAAGCTTGGGCTTTAGACATTTTTCGCCAAGCGTGACGGCGTGTCCTGGTTGCGGACGCACGACGAGCACGACGTTTCAAGAGCTGACGCAGCAAATCGACCATTTTTTGCGTGCGCAAATGCCCGTTTGGAAAACCAAGTACGCAGGCGTGGAGAGCATGAAAGTCGCTGTGATGGGCTGTATCGTCAATGGCCCTGGCGAGAGCAAACACGCTGATATTGGCATTAGTCTACCTGGCACAGGTGAAGCTCCCGCAGCCCCCGTTTTTATTGATGGCGAGAAAGCCATGACGCTGCGCGGCGAGCATATTGCCGAAGAATTTCAAGTGGTGGTGGAGAACTACATTGCCAAACGATATGGATAAATTAAAAATTAATGCCATTAAAGGTATGAACGATATTCTTCCTGATACAAGTTATCAGTGGGAATGGTTGGAGAGTAAAGTCCGAGCGGTCATGGCGAGCTTTGCCTATCGCAACATCCGCACACCGATTGTCGAGTCAACTCATCTGTTTGTGCGTGGATTGGGTGACGTGACCGATATTGTCGAAAAAGAAATGTACTCGTTCGAGGATAAAATGAACGGTGATGCGCTCACGCTGCGTCCTGAAAATACGGCGGGTGTGGTTCGAGCCGCCATTGAACACAATTTGCTTTACGATGCGCCGCGTCGCTTGTATTACATGGGCCCAATGTTTCGGCATGAACGTCCTCAGCGAGGTCGGTATCGCCAATTTCATCAAGTTGGTGCAGAAGCACTTGGGTTTGGTGGCGCAGAAGTTGATGCAGAAATGATTTTGCTAGCTGATAGCCTGTGGCGTGAGCTGGGGCTCAAGCAGGGCACTGACTATCGACTAGAGATTGGCAGTCTTGGTCAATCAGCAGAGCGCAAAGAACACCGTGCTGCACTCATCGCTTATTTTGAAGCGCATTTGGATCAATTGGATGCCGAAGCCGTGCGCCGTTTGCACACGAATCCTTTGCGTATTTTGGATACTAAAAATCCAGAGATGCAAACACTCGTCGAAGAGGCTCCTAAGTTGATGGATTACTTGGGCGAAGCGTCTTTGGCGCACTTTAAAACTGTGATCGGTATATTGGAAGCGCATGGCATTGTTTACGCGATCAATCCACGTTTGGTGCGCGGTATGGATTATTACAACCTCACCGTCTTTGAGTTTGTGACACCGCATTTGGGTTCGCAAGGTACGATTTGCGGTGGTGGACGATACGACGATTTGATGGCGCAAATGGGCGGAAAGGCCGTACCCGCTGTGGGCTGGGGACTGGGTATTGAGCGTGTACTAGAGTTGCTCAAAGAGCTCAAATTGCAAGCCCCAGAGCCAACACCTGATGCGTACGCCGTGATTCCTGATTTAGGAAATGTACCGCGCGTGATGCTGATTTTGCAGGCTCTGCGCACGGCAGGCATTTCGGTGCAAATGCATGCAAGCTCGCAAAACACAGACGGGCATGCTGCGATGGCCAGCTTTAAGTCGCAATTTAAACGCGCTGATAGCAGTGGTGCAAGGCACGCGCTTGTATTTGGTGCTGATGAACTCGCCGACAATAGTGTTACTGTAAAACCGCTGCGAGAGATAGGTGGCGAACAACAATCTTTTTCTTTGAGTGAGCTTGGCGCACTCGTTTCTTTTCTTAAAAACTGATTCAACTAACTACATCATGGCGACACAACATCTAGATTTGGACGAACAAGAGCAGCTGGCGACACTCAAGCATTTTTGGGATCAATATGGTCGCATCATCACGGCTGTGGTGACGGTGCTTGCGTTGTCTTATGCGGGCTGGACGGCTTGGAATATCTGGCAAACGGGCTTGGAGCAAAAATCGGCCGTTCGTTTTGACGAGATGTCTCGCGCAGTTGCCGCAGGTGATACCTCCAAAACCGATCGCGTTTTCGCCGATATGAAAGAGCAATTCGGCGCGACTAGCTATACCGCACAAGCCGCGCTGTTGGATGCGCGTATGAACTACGAAAAAGGCAATGTCGATGCCACAAAAGCGGCTTTGCAGTGGTTGGTGGATAGCAGTGCGGAATCGGCATACAAAGATGTTGCACGCTTGCGTCTTGGTGGTGTACTCATTGAAGCTAAGCAATATGACGAAGCGATTAAATTGCTGAGTAGCAACATCAGTCAACCCTTTGCAGCGTTGGCCGCAGATCGTATGGGCGACGCCTATAGCTTACAAAGTAAAACCGAAGAAGCCAAAGCACAATATTTAAAAGCCTATGCTGGTTTGCCAGTTAGTGATGAATATCGCAAGATGATTGACGTGAAGTTGGCGCGTATGGGCGTTACGGCCAAGGATGCTCCATGAGCTTTGGCACCGCGCTTGCTCGTGCAGCAACAGTTTTGGCTGTGCTGATTGGTTTGATGGCCTGTGGTAGTACGCCACACCACGATCCTGCGCCTTTACTGCCCATTTCTGAGTCGCTGGGTCTTGGTCAGGCTTGGCAAAACTCGGTGGGAAATCGTATTGAATTTTCCATGCAAACGGGTGCAGCTAACCAAACGTTGGCTGCGGCTGCATCACGGGGCACAGTGGCAGTTGTGAATGCGACGACGGGAGCAGACCTATGGCGTGCACGGATTGATGCAGAGCTTTCTTCGGGTGTGGGTTTTGATGGCAAGACAGTCGCCGTGACCACGATCGATAACGAACTCGTCGCCTTCACGCTTGGCAGTAAAAATCAGCCAGTTATTCCATGGCGAAAAATGCTGCAAGCCCGTGTTTATACGGCCCCACTGGTTGCGGGTGGGCGTGTCTTTGTGCTGGCAGGAGATCGCACCGTACAAGCTTTTGATGCCACCACAGGCGCCAAACTTTGGAGTTTTCAGCGCGCCTCTGAACCATTGATTTTGAGCCAAGCGGGTACGCTGGGGGTCTATCAAAACACCTTGCTTGTGGGGCATTCTGGGCGATTGCTCGGTATCAATCCTGATACTGGGCAAGTGCAGTGGGAACTATCCGTTGCAACTAGCCGTGCCACTAATGATATTGAACGGTTGATTGATTTGGTGGGTGTGCCTAACCGCGTAGGTGATAGCGTCTGTCTGCGCTCTTTTCAAACCAGTGTGGCTTGCGTTGATTTGGCTAAAAATACGGTGATCTGGAGCAAACCCTCGCAAGGGTCGACTGGCGTGTCAGGTGATGCTACCAGTATGGTATCTACCGAATCGGATGGTCGCGTGAAAGCTTGGAGTCGTGCTACGGGTGATTTGCTGTGGACGAGCGACAAGCTGGTATACCGAGGATTGTCTGCGCCGCTACTAGTTGGTAACTCCATCGTTGTGGGCGATGCGGAGGGCTATGTTCACGTGATGAATAAGCAAACAGGTGCTTTTACTGCTCGCTTTAAAACAGACGGCGGCGCGATTGTGGCCGCACCAGTTGTAATTGGCAATATCGTCGTGGTCGTCACAGCTAAAGGCGGAATCTACGCCTACAGCCCTAAATAAATATGAAACCAGTCATCGCCTTAGTGGGCCGCGCCAATGTCGGTAAATCGACCCTCTTTAATCGAATGACTCAATCGCGCGATGCGATCGTGGCCGACTTTGCAGGGCTGACGCGCGACCGGCACTACGGCACTGGAAAGCAGGGTAAGTTTGAGTACATTGTGATTGATACGGGAGGTTTCGAGCCCGACGCAGTGGACGATATGTACAAAGAAATGGCCAAGCAAACGCAGCAAGCGATTGCCGAAGCCGATGTTGTTGTCTTCATGGTGGATACGCGTGCAGGCTTAAACGCGCACGATCACGACATCGCTAAATATTTACGCCGCTTAGGCAAAAAAGTCGTACTCACCGCCAATAAATCGGAAGGTATGAAAGAGGGCGATCAAAAGTTGATTGAGTTCTTTGAGTTGGGTTTGGGCGAGGTGCATCCCATTTCTGCCGCGCACGGACAAGGTATTCGCAGCTTGATCGATTTGGCCGAAGGCATGCTGCCACCAGCATTACCTGAGGGAGAAGAGGTTCAAGATGACGGCGTCATCAAACTCGCCGTCTGCGGACGTCCGAACGTGGGTAAATCCACTCTCATCAACACTTGGTTGGGCGAAGAGCGTTTGATTGCATTTGACATGCCAGGCACAACGCGTGATGCCATCTCCGTTCCGTTTGAGCGTGAAGGACAAATGTTTTCGCTAATTGACACAGCAGGTCTGCGCCGCAAAGGCAAAGTCTTCGAGGCGATTGAAAAATTCTCGGTCGTTAAAACGCTGCAAGCGGTTGAATCAGCCAATGTGGTTTTGTTGCTGCTTGATGCATCACAGGGCATTTCTGACCAAGATGCGCACATTGCGGGCTTTATTTTGGAGAGTGGCCGCGCTTTGGTGGTTGCCGTCAATAAATGGGATGCGATTGATAAGTACGAACGCGAAATGCTCCAGCGTGCCATCGAGACACGTTTAGGCTTTTTAAAGTTTGCCAATTTACATTTGATTTCGGCTAAAAAACGTCAAGGACTTGGGCCGCTGTGGGGTTCGATTACGGGTGCGCATAAAGCCGCTAACCGCAAAATGCCAACGCCACAGCTCACCAAAATTTTGCTGGAAGCCGTGCAATTTCAGCCGCCGCAGCGTGCGGGCATGTTCCGTCCAAAATTACGTTATGCGCATCAAGGCGGCATGAATCCGCCCATCATCGTGATCCATGGCAATTCGCTTGACCACGTGACAGATTCTTACAAACGTTACTTGGAAGGGCGGTTCCGTCAAAAATTTGATCTCATCGGGACACCACTACGCGTGCAGATTAAGACCTCTGACAACCCGTTTGCGGATAAAGAAAAGAAAAAGTAAGTCTTGTCAGTTTGCGTAATCAGCAACCCTTAAAATGGGTGAGTTGGTGCTCGCGCAGACTTCACAATCAGCGCAGTTAAACGGGAAGCAGGAGGGTGAACTCAACACTCACTTAACCTGCGCTGCCCCCGCAACGGTAAGCAAATTCACACCTTGAATTTGTCAGCCCGGATATCGGCCAACAGAGCGATAGCAGTAGATTCATAGCCTACTGCTATCAATAAGCCCATGAGTCTGCGGGGACGCTGACTAGGGCGTTTGTTTCTGTAGGTTTATCATGAAAAAACTCTCCCCAGTGCACGCAGCATGTCTGCAAGCCACGTCCGTATTGGCCTGCGCGGTATTTATGCCCACTACTCAGGCACAAACTGCTTCCGTTAACGATCTCAAAGAAATGGTTATTACAGGTACTCGTGTCGCTGTGCCTATTACGGATGTTATTGCCGACGTGACCTTAATTGACCGCGCTACCTTAGATAGAGAAGGGCAGTCATCTTTGCGTGATGTGCTATCTCGGCAACCAGGTGTTCAAATTTCTACAACCGGCAGCTATCGCTCGACGACGAGCCTCTTTTTACGCGGGGCTTCTACTTCTCAATCGATTGTGTTGATTGATGGTGTGCGGGTTGGCTCAGCGACAGCTGGTGGTGCTGCGCTAGAAAACATTGGCTTAGATCGTATTGAGCGCATCGAGATTTTGCGTGGCGCTGCGTCTGCGTTATATGGTCCTGATGCCGTGGGCGGCGTGATTCAAATTTTTACGCGAGAACCCACCGATTCCGTAGATGTACGTGCCAATATTGGCGCGGGGGGCGATGGACAGCAAATGGCGGGCGCGTCGGTACGCGGTAGCGCGGGCATGATTGGCTATAGTCTTGGCGTATCAGCAGAAAAAGCACGCGGCATTAGTACGGTAAGCAACCCTGCAAACACAAGCTACAACTCAGATTTGGATGGTTTTAAGGCATCAAGCACTGATGCAAAATTTGTTCTTAGACCCAACAAAGACCATGCAGTAACTTTGAGTCTGTTGCAAAGTGATGTGAATTATCAAACCGACTCGACCATTCCGACTGGGACAGCTAACCCTCTGGGTTTAACAGCAGCAACCCTCGATACACATCAAATTGGACGGACACAAAACGCTGCTCTGAAATGGGAGGCTAAGTGGTTGCCACGCTGGACATCGACGTTAACGGTGGGATCGAATGCCGAGCTATCGACACAGCAGTATTTACGTGCATCGGATGGCGCACTGGGAGCGCTTGGAAAATTTGATACACGTCGTGAACAATACGCTTGGCAAAACGATATTCGCTTTGATAAAGATGTAGCATCACTCGCACTTGAAAGTCGCAACGAAACCGTGGATAGCTCGACCGCTTACACCGTATCGCAGCGTACAGTCGAGAGCGCATTGGCTTCGTATGCGTTTAATCGTGCCAAGTGGAACTCTTTAATCGTATTACGTAGCGATAACAACTCGCAGTTTGGGCGCTTTAATAACTGGGCAGCTTCTGGTGGTTATCGATTGACGGATACTTTGCGTGTCGTCAGCAGCTTCGGTAGCAGCTTCCAAGCGCCTAGCTTTAATCAACTCTACTTTCCAGGATTTGGTAACACAGCACTCACACCACAAAAAAATAGAGCCAGTGAGTTGGGTGTGAAGTATCAAAAAGAGGGGGTTAGTTTGAGTGCTATCGCATATCAAAATCAAATTCAAGGCTTTATTGTCCCTTCTACAAACGTACAAAGCTCGTTAGCGGTGTTGCGCGGAGGAACGCTGACTGCAGATGTGCGCTCGGGCAATTTGAACTATTCAGTATCTTATGATTACGCAGATCCGCGCTCATACTCAAGCACACCTGCAAGTAACGATTTACGTTTGGTGCGAGTTGCGCAAAACGTCATCAACACACGAATGAGTTACTACATGGGCGATGTGACGGTATTTGGTGAGCACAAAATATCTAGCAACCGTGAAGATGCCAAAGTGACTGGAACTGGTCGTGATATTCTGGGTGGCTATAACGTTTTAAGTGTAGGAGCAACTTGGAAAGTGCAAAAAAACACCAGCTTGATGGGACGTATCAACAACCTGAACGACAAGCAATATATGCTGGCCAATGGTTATTCCATGCCAAGACGTAATGCGTTTGTATCGCTTAACTGGGCGATGTAACTGTCTATGACTCGTTGCCCTGCATTACTCATCGCTGCCCCCGCGTCTGGACAAGGTAAGACGACGATTACGTCTGCTTTGGCGCGTCTGCACACAAGACAGGGGCGGCGTGTGCGGGTCTTTAAGTGTGGGCCAGATTTTTTAGACCCCTACTGGCATGCACTTGCCAGTGACGCACCCGTTTATCAGCTGGATTTGTGGATGACGGGCGAGGCGGATTGCCGTGCGCGTCTGCATGCGGCAGCGACTGAGGCGGATTTGATCATCGTAGAAGGCGTGATGGGCTTGTTTGATGGCGAACCCAGTGCCGCCGATCTAGCCGTGCGCTTTGGTCTGCCTGTGTTGGCGGTGGTGGATGCGTCTGCTATGGCGGGCACCTTTGGTGCGCTGGCCTTTGGCTTACAGCACTATCAAGCAGGTGTGCCTTGGGCGGGTGTTTTAGCTAACCGCGTGGCGAGCGAGCGCCATGCGGGCATGCTGGCACGCAGCGTGCGCGATCCCAAGCATTTCATGGGTGCGGTGATGCGCAATCCCGCTATGACTTTGCCCGAGCGCCACTTAGGCCTCACTGTTGCTAGCGAAGTCACGGACGCCATGGAGCGTTTGGACGCAGCAGCTGACGCGTTAGCCACGACGTCGCTTGGGCAGATGTCGGTTGCTGATTTGCAGCACTGGGCGGTCGATTTTTCACCTCCTGTGGCTGAAACCGTCATAACACCTACGCTACACGGTACAACGATTGCCATTGCTCGTGACGCAGCTTTTTGCTTTATTTACGCCGCCAACTTAGATACGTTGCGTGCGCTCGGTGCTGAGTTGGTGTTTTTTTCGCCATTGGCTGATCAGACCTTACCCAAATGTGATGCGCTATGGATTCCAGGTGGCTACCCCGAGTTGCATGCGCAGACGATTGCAGACAATACGTCGCTGCGCGATAGCTTGGCTGCGCACATCGCCGTAGGCAAACCCGTTTGGGCTGAGTGTGGCGGCATGATGGCGCTGTTTGAGACACTCATAACGACTGATGGAGTAAAGCGCCCACAGTGGGGCTTGTTAAAGGGTGAAGTCACGATGCATAAGCGCTTAGCCGCACTGGGGCCTCAGCAACTCCATCTAGCCAGCGGCATACTACGTGGGCATACTTTCCATTACTCGACAACAGTCACCTCGCTAGAAGCAGCAACTCGCACCACACCGCCCAATACTGACCCTATGCCTGATGCAGGTGAGGCTTTGTGGGTGCAAGGTTCCGTACGAGCGAGCTATTTCCACGCTTGGTTTCCTTCTTGTCCCGAGGCTGTAGTGGAGCTATTTTCATGATGCAATTTTGGCGCTACGCCGTATTTTTCTTATTTGTTTTGATGGGGCAGAGCGCGGTTGCCTTGCAGCTGATTGATGACCGCGGCATCACTATCAGCTGGCCTACTTCGCCTAAGCGCATCGTGAGCCTTTTACCTTCGCTGACAGAGACGGTATGCGAGTTAGGTCATTGCCAGCGCCTTGTCGGTGTGGATCGTTATTCCAACTTCCCTGCTAGTTTGCAAAAGCTGCCGCAAGTGGGTGGCGGACTCGATCCAAACATCGAAATGATCGTATCTTTGAAACCTGATGTGGTACTCATGTCAAAGTCGTCGCGCGCGGCTGAGCGGCTTGAGGCGCTGGGCATCAAAGTGGTGGCATTAGAGCCCAAAAGCCATGCGGATGTGCAGCGCGTCATGCTCAAATTAGGGCAATTGTTGGAAGTGCCCGACGCTGCAAGAATTTGGCGCGCCATTGATGCAGGCGTATCAGCGGCAGCGCAATCATTGCCTGCTAGGGTACGCGGTGTGAGGGTTTATTTTGAGGTCAATCAGGGGCCGTATGCAGCTGGCGAATCGTCCTTTATTGGTGAGACGCTCACTCGTTTGGGTGCGAAGAACATCGTGCCTGCAAAATTAGGCCCTTTTCCCAAGCTCAATCCAGAATTCATCGTGCGGGCTAATCCCGACATCATCATGATTGGACAGCGTAGCGCCGACGGATTGATGGCTCGCCCTGGCTGGCAAAGCATTCGGGCTATTCGTGAGCAGCGCGTCTGTATTTTTCCTACTGAAGAAGCCAATACGCTGGTTCGCCCAGGACCACGCATGGCAGAGGGTGCGCGCCTGATGGCTAAATGCTTGGGAGCGAAGCTTTGAAGCACTCACGCATTGTTTGGTTATCTTTAAGCGGCGTGATTGCAGCCCTCTTCTTGACTGCGCTGGGTATTTGTGTGGGCAGTACGGGTTTTGAGCTAGATTCAGAACAAACGGAAATGATGCGCCAAATCGTTTGGGAAATCCGCTTACCACGTACTTTGGGGGCTTGGGCTGCGGGTGCATTGCTTGGTCTAGCTGGGGCTGTGGCGCAGGGTCTGTTTCGTAACCCACTGGCCGATCCATATTTACTAGGCAGTGCCTCGGGAGCCTCACTGGGCGTGGCTTTGGCACTTGTTGCGATGGGCGGCGGTGCTGGCATGTTAGGCGGCGGGGCAGGTGCTGGCAACATGATGAATGGCGGTGTGGCGGTGAGCGTGTTTTCTAGCAGCATCTGGGTGCGTCTAGGTTTGACAGGCGCAGCGTTTTTTGGTGCAGTGTTAGCTGTGTTGCTAACACTGATACTGTCACGCGGCGTAGGGCACACCTTGCGTCTTTTGCTTGCTGGTGTGGTTGTTGGTGTGGTGTTAGGTGCTGCGACACATCTTGTTCTATTATTTTCTCCCGATTCATTGCAAGCGATGCAGGCATTTATGCTGGGATCTACTGCTTTTGTGGGTTGGACTTCCTGCGTGCTAATGGCCTCTGTGTGGTGTGCTTGCACAGTGATGGCTTGGTTGTTCGCAAGGGTGCTTGATGGATTGAGTTTGGGTGATGCCACTGCTGTCAGTTTAGGTTTGCCTGTTGCGCCGATGCGAGCCGTCCTGGTAGCGGTGTTAGCTTTAGCAACGGGCACAGCGGTCGCGCAAACTGGATTGATTGCTTTTGTGGGTTTAGCCGCGCCGCATCTGGTGCGCTCCGTCATTAAAACGACACATAGTCATTTGATGTTGCTGTCAAGCCTTGTTGGCGGTGTGCTGCTCATGGCCGCTGATATTTTGGCGCGTGGATTGCTTGCACCGCAAGAGCTTCCCGTGGGTGTGCTCACCGCCGTGCTGGGCGGGGGCTATCTTCTTTGGCTCATGCACCGTGGTACAGCGCAGTCGGGAGGCGCTGCATGAATGCGCTGATGGCTCACGATGTCTGTGCAAGCCTTGGTATGGGCGCAGGAAAAACGCCAGTGCTGCACGGCATTACGCTGGGCATTGCTACGGCTCAGTGGACAAGCATCGTCGGTCCCAATGGCGCGGGTAAGTCCACGCTGCTCAAATGTCTAGCGGGTGTTCTACCGCATAGCGGCACGGTCACATTGCTGGGTAAACCCATGCATTTATTGCCGAGTCGTGAGCGCGCGCGTCAGCTTGCTTGGCTGGGTCAAAACGAAACCTCAGCTGATGATTTAACAGTGTGGGATGTGGCTATGCTGGGTCGCTTGCCGCATCAGGCGTGGCGAACCCCGCCTACTCCTGCCGACAAGGCGGCGGTTGAAGTGGCGCTCTGTGCGACGCAGGCTTGGGAGTGGCGCAATCGCACCCTTGGACAACTGAGCGGCGGAGAACGTCAGCGTGTGCTCCTTGCGAGAGCTCTAGCGGTGCAGGCGCAGGTGCTTTTAATGGACGAACCGCTGGCCAATCTAGATCCGCCTCATCAAGCGGATTGGTTGTCTGTTGTGCGTAAGCTGGTCAAGCAAGGTACAACGGTGGTCAGTGTGTTGCACGAGATCAGCATGGCCTTGCAAGCCGATAACTTAATCGTGATGGATAAAGGGCACGTCACTCATCAAGGTCAATGTGACGATGTGTCCACACATCAAGCGTTAGCGAGCGTGTTTGATGGGCGTATTGCTATTTATGCGATTGGCGATCAATGGGTAGCTTTGCTAGATGAAAAACAGAAAGAGTGAAGCGATGAATGACACCCAAAAGCCAAAAATGTGGGATTACAAGCGGCACATCCTGATTTGCACAGGACCCCGCTGCGCCGCAGATGGTGCGGCGCAGGCGTTACTTGACAGTTTGACTGAAAAATTTAAAGCGGCGGGCTTGGATGAGGGCACGATGCGTGTGAAGCGAAGTCGCGTCACGTGTTTTGCCACGTGTACGGGCGGTCCTCTCATGTGCGTGCAGCCAGATGGCACGTGGTATTACAACGTGACGCCTCGCAATATGGATCGCATCATCGAGCAGCACTTGGTGGGTGGCACACCTGTCTCGGATTTAGTATTTCACCAAGGTCCTGAATTTCAACATTCCTCAAACAATCATGCAAATTGAAACTCCACCAGTGGATAAGCCTTACGAAAAACCCGAAGGCGAGCGCCGTGGCATTGTGATCGTCAACACGGGAGACGGCAAAGGTAAAAGCACCGCTGCATTTGGCTTGGCACTGCGTGCCCACGGACGCGGTAAAGCTGTCAAGATCTTTCAATTTATGAAAGTACCCACCGCTCGTTTTGGCGAGCACCGCATGTTTGAGCAACTTGGCATCCCGATTGAGGGTTTGGGTGATGGCTTTAGCTGGAAGAGTCACGACTTAGAACACTCTGCGCAATTGGCACGAGATGGTTGGCAAAAAGCCAAAGCGGCTATTTTGAGCGGCGACTATTTCATGGTGACGCTTGACGAAATAACCTATCCGCTCATTTACGGTTGGCTCGATTTGACGGATGTCTTGCACACGCTGCAAAGTCGCCCTAAAGATGTTCATGTGGTTCTTACGGGCCGTCGCTGCCCGCCAGAGATTATTGAACTTGCCGATACTGTGACCGAGATGCAAATGATCAAACATGCGTTTAAGGCGGGTATTCCTGCGCAGCGCGGGATTGAGGATTAAGCGGGTATGTTCTCAGCCGATGAATGCCGCGCAGTGTACCGAGCCATTTTTGAGCGGCGCGATATGCGTCATTTCAGTGGCGGTACAGTTGCTCCTGAAGTCATGCAGCGTTTGCTGACGGCAGCGCACCACGCGCCCAGCGTTGGATTTATGCAGCCGTGGCGTTTTGTGCGAATTGCTGCACCTAGCCTGCGTGCACAGCTTCACGCTTTGGTAGAGCAAGAGCGCGTACAGACCGCACGGGCATTGGGCGAACGCGAAGATGCGTTCATGAAACTCAAGGTTGAGGGGGTGCTGCAGGCCGCTGAGGTCTGGGCTGTCGCGCTAGCCGATGGACGCGAAGCCCATGTCTTTGGCAGGCGCACGCTACCGCAGATGGATTTGGCGTCTGCTGCGTGTGCTATCCAAAATTTATGGTTAGCTGCGCGTGCTGAAGGTTTGGGTGTAGGCTGGGTGTCGATGTTCGAACCCAGTGCTGTAGCGCGTTTGCTGCAAATGCCAAGTGGCGCTGAACCGATTGCTTTGTTATGCATCGGGCCCGTGCCCGTGTTTTATGAAGAGCCTATGCTGCAACAAGAACGCTGGGCCAAGCGTGCCCCCCTGGAGAGCTTGCTGTTTGAAGATGCGTGGGGGCAAGCGCTGTGCAAGTGATGTTGCTAGCCTTGCTGGTCGCGCTGGCTGTTGATGTTTGGTTCGGCGAGCCTGCACCTCGTTTTCATCCTGTGGTGTGGATGGGCAATTATTTAAGCTTCTTTGAATCATGGGTTCTCCCGACTGAAAACAAAGCCGCTAGCAATCTTGCCGATTACCTATCTTTTGCACGAGGTGCGCTGGTTTGGTTGCTGGGTGCGGCCTTGGTGTGGGTCATCTTTGCTGGTTTGCAGAGCTTGTTTTTGCAGCTACCAGCAGCGCCATCTGTGCTATTGATAGGCCTAGCACTTAAGCCCCTACTAGCTTGGAAGATGCTGCGGGATGAAGTGCTTGCGGTTGAGACTGCGCTTGGGCAATCGCTAGACGCAGGGCGCGTGCGGCTCAGTCGTTTAGTGAGCCGTGACGTGACGACATTGACGGCTGAGCAAGTGCGAGAAAGCTCTATTGAGACGTTGGCTGAGAATTTAAATGATTCCGTGGTTGCTCCTCTTTTTTGGTTTGTGCTGCTGGGTCTGCCAGGAGCGGCCCTCTATCGTTTCGCCAATACTGCCGACGCGATGTGGGGCTACCCTAGTATGTACCGAGGTCGATACTTCCAATGGGCAGGTAAATGGGCTGCGCGTGCAGATGATGTTTTGAGCTGGATACCCGCACGTATCACTGCGCTGCTGATCGTGCTTGTGTTCTTTGTCAGTAAAGATGCTAGTGGGGGCGGCGAACTATCGCTCAAACGGCTATGCATGGAGGCACGCCTAACACCCTCGCCAAACAGCGGTTGGCCAATGGCGGCGATGGCACTGGCGCTAGGGGTAAGTCTTAATAAGCCAAAGGTGTATTGCTTAAATGCAGCGGGACGTGCCCCGCAGTCCAGCGACACTCTGTGCAGCGTAGCGCTTGCTTCAAAAGTATGGTTTGTTTTGATTGTTGGTGCTGCCATTGTGGGGTGTTTTTTATGACTCGCATGCACGGTGGCGCCGATGCACTTGGCGTGCCTCGCTTTGATTTTTCTAGTAATAGCAACGCTTGCGGGCCGTGCCCTGCCGCTTTGACTCTGATTCAACAAGCGGATGCGACGGTTTATCCAGATGCGAATTACACCTTGCTTCGTGAAGAGCTGGCGGCATTTCATGGCGTTGAAACATGGCGCGTGGTGCTCTCTAGCAGTGCCAGTGAATTTATTTTCCGCATCACAGCCATGGTGGCCAAGCAAAGCGCCCTGCAAGGCAAAGTGAGTGTGCCCACGCACGGCTATGGGGACTACGTTCATGCCGCGCAGGCGTGGGGTCTTGACATCACGTCAGAGCATAAGGAAGCCCAGCTGGTATGGGCTTGCGAGCCATCCAGTCCGCTGGGAGGTGCTCACACGCATTGGCCTATTAAGGTTAAGTCCGCACCTCAAACAGTGGTGTTGGATTGCGCCTATGAGCCGCTACGTTTGAGCGGTCAATCGAGCTTGACTGCTGCAATGAAGGACAGCATTTGGCAGCTATGGACACCTAATAAAGCGCTAGGGCTCACGGGGGTACGGGCTGCTTATGCGATTGCACCAATAAATGCACGAAAAAATGTGGTGGCGCTAGAACAGTTATGTGCTTCATGGCCTGTGGGTGCGCATGGCGTTGCACTATTGACGGCATGGACCGAGCCCAGTGTGCAAATTTGGCTAGATGCGAGCTTGCAAACATTAAAAGCTTGGAAGGCTAGGCAGATTGATTTGCTGCAAGCCGCAGGCTGGACGTGTAGCCCGAGCGAAAGCAATTTTTTTTGTGCTGGTCCACTTAATCAAATGAATATGACCGAGATATTTTTGCGTTTACGCGAGCAAGGAATTAAATTGCGCGATGCCACTTCATTTGGCTTGCCTGACTCGGCACGCATTAGCGTACAGACACCAGAGGCGCAAGATGCGCTAATGGCCGCATTAAAGGAGTTGTCATGACCGCTATCTGCATCATGGTGCTAGGCACAACCAGCAACGCAGGTAAGAGTTGGCTTGCTACGGCGCTGTGCCGTTATTACTCAAACCTTGGCTTCAAAGTCGCACCGTTTAAAGCGCAAAACATGAGCAACAACGCAAGGGTTGTGGGTGGCGAGAGCCATGTGAGTGAGGGGGGTGAAATTGGTAGCGCCCAATATTTTCAAGCGCTCGCGGCGCGTGCCATCCCTGACGTACGAATGAATCCACTCCTCTTAAAACCCGAAGCGGATACGCATAGCCAAGTTGTGTTACTCGGACAAGTTAATCAAACGCTCACCGATTTGCCGTGGCGTGGCCGTAGCGAGCTGGTCTGGCCGCATATTGCGGGCGCACTCGATGCGCTAAGGGCTGAAAACGATATCGTGGTAATTGAAGGCGCGGGCTCGCCAGCGGAAATCAACTTGATGGACAGTGACATTGTGAACTTGCGCGTGGCACGGTACGCGAATGCTCGTTGCTTGCTGGTGACCGATATTGACCGAGGTGGTGCTTTCGCGCATTTGTATGGCACGTGGGCACTCATGCCCGAGCAAGATCGTGCTTTGATTCATGGCTTTGTGCTCAATAAATTTAGAGGGGATGCGAGTTTGCTATCTCCCGCACCCGAAAAGCTAGAAGCATTGACAGGCATTCCCACGGTGGCGACGCTACCGATGTGGCGTGAACATGGACTGCCCGAAGAAGATGGTGTATTTGACGAAGGTTTCTCTGCAAACAGCAATGATGATGTCGTGACGATTGCTGTGATCGCGTATCCACGGATTAGCAATTTGGATGAGTTCCAGCCGCTTAAAAATATAAAAGGTGCGCGTTTAATCTGGGTGCGTAGCGCGGCACAGTTAGCGGCGCTAGGGGCTCATGATTGGATCATCTTGCCAGGCTCTAAAAACACAGAGTCAGATTTGACGTGGCTCAAAGAGCGCGGGCTAGATGCTGCGGTTAAAGCGCATGCCGTAAACGGTGGACGAGTGCTGGGTATTTGCGGTGGATTGCAAATGCTGGGCGAAACGGTTGGTGAATCAAAAGGATTGGGTTTGCTGCTGCTCAAAACCATATTTGCGCAGGATAAAACAGTGAAACGAACAACGGGAAGTTTTGGGGCTTTGCATGGCGCCTGGGAAGCACTATCAAATGTGGTCGCCACAGGATACGAAATTCATCACGGCGTGACCACACCATCTGAATGGGGTTCAGAGCTGGCTTGGCAGAATGCGGTTGGCAATGTGCTGGGGATTTATTTGCACGGCATGTTTGAAGAGTTTGCGGTTTTGCAAGCGCTATGGGGTGCGGATGCGCCAAGCTTAGATAAGGTGTTTGAAGACTTGGCAAGATTTGTGGACACGCATATGGAGGATGGCTTTTTAGCCAAGCTTGTCAGCAAAGTTGCAAGCACTTGATACCGCGCACGCCTTGCAGTTAGGGCTTCGCGCTGTACACACATAGCGGCCATGCAAGATGAGCCAGTGGTGCGCATCCACTAAAAACTCTTTTGGGATGCGTTTTAAAAGCGCCAGTTCAACGGCGAGCGGTGTTTTGCCTGCGGCAAGCCCTGTGCGGTTGCCGAGGCGAAACAAATGCGTATCCACGGCCATGGTCGCTTCGCCAAAAGCAGAATTTAAAATTACATTCGCAGTCTTACGACCCACGCCAGGCAAGGCTTCTAGCGCTTCTCGGCTGCGTGGAACAACGCTATTGTGTTTGTCTAGCAAGATCTGACACGTCTGCATCAGATGTTTGGCTTTGCTCCTAAAAAGTCCGATGGTTTGGATGTAGGACTCTAATTTTTCTAAACCTAAATCTACTATCTTTTGCGGCGTGTTTGCAACAGGAAACAAACGCCTTGTGGCTTTGTTGACACCCACATCCGTCGCTTGAGCCGATAGCAGCACGGCAGCGAGTAGTTCGAACACGCTGGTGTATTCCAGCTCAGTCACTGGTGTTGGATTAGCAGAGCGTAGCGTTTGAAAAAAGAATTCGATTTGTGCGGCTGACATGGGCTTGGTTGTCACAGAGCTGTCCCTTTCAAAACCAAGGGGCAACCTGCCGCCACAAACACCACGCGGTCGCAAACCGCGGCGACGGCTTGATTGAGACGGCCCGCTTCATCGACAAATAATCGGTTGATCGCGCCCATTGGCACAATGCCCATGCCGACTTCGTTGCTGACTAAAACGATGTCACCTTTGGCCTTGGAGAGCCCATCTAGCAAGGCTTGGCGCTGTGCCACAAAGTCTGTTGGTAAATCAATAATGCCTATTTCTGGATAGTTTGTGTTTGCGTCAAACAGCAGATTACTTAGCCACACGGTGAGGCAATCCACCACGAGCACGCATTCAGGACTGCTGTGTGTTTGAATGGCCTTGCCCAGATCTATAGGAACTTCTAAGGTTTGCCATGCGGGGTTACGCCGCGCTTGGTGGTGCGCGATACGCGCCTGCATTTCGCTGTCACCCTGCGCACTAGATGGCTTGGCGGTGGCGATATAGATAACGCGTTTATTACTAAGTTGGGTAAGCGATTCTGCAAGCGATTCTGCATAGTTACTCTTACCCGAGCGCGCGCCACCCAATACCAAGGTACGATTAAATTTGAATGAAATGTCCATAGGCTATGGGGTACTTTAGGCTTTCCTCGAAGTTGCAGATATTTTTTTGCCGAAGGATGGAGCGAATGACACCTGCGTGTGTAATGACCCACAGTGTTTGATCCGCAGCATAAGTGCTCTGCACATCCTGTAGCCAGCTGGCGACTCTGGCATCTAACGCTTGCAAGCTCTCACCGCCATGTAGTGCATCAAAACCCGAGGCAATCCAAGCGTCCATTGCAGACTTGCCGATGCTGTCCCAAGGCTGCATTTCCCAGCTGCCAAAATCGAGCTCTTGCAACCTCGTATCAAAAGTGAGCGCGGTGTTTGGATGCAATGCGGCAAGTGCAGCACCCAGCCTAGTACAGCGCACGAGTGGGCTGCAGACCATATGGGATGGGGCTTGCACGAGTGCCCAATTGTGTACCACTTGCTCTGTGGCGAAGGCAGACTCACGCAGGGGTAGATCCGTTTTGCCGTAGCAAATACCCGCAGCCACTTCGGGCTGTGGATGCCGAATCAAAATGAGTTTCATGACTTTAAAACGAGAGCCATGCCACAAAGACGGCGTAAATCACGAGCTCAAACACTTGTTGTGCAAAGCCTAAACAGTCACCTGTATAGCCACCGATGCGGCGTACAAAATAGCGGCCGAGTAACCAACGTAAAAGTGTCAGCAGCCCAATACAGATCAGGCCTAGCAGCACATCTAAGAGCAAAAGCGGTATCAAGCCGCAGACACCTGCAAATAGCAAACTAGGCCACGCAAGGGTTGTTGCCAGTGGTTTAGATTTACCCTCAAAGCGCACGTACTCAAGGCTTGCCAAATAGCTCACAGCAAAAAATCGACTCGCCATATGCGCAGCAATCACGAGTAGTGGCAGAAGCTCTTCGGGCAGACTAGCGAGCAGTTCCAGTTTTAAGCCAAGCGCGAGTACCAAAGCAATCGCCCCAAAACTGCCAATACGCGAGTCTTGCATGATGCGCAGCACAGCTTCTTTATCGTAGCCACCGCCAAACCCATCGGCACTGTCGGCAAGACCGTCTTCATGGAATGCACCCGTTAGCAGCACAGAGGCAATCATCGATAGCACAATCGCCACGCGCACGGGGAACACTTCCATGGCAAGCACCAGCACAATGGCAGATAACCCGCCGACTAGCAGACCCACGAGCGGAAAAAATTTAGCAGATTGGTTGAGATTGACATGAAGCGCCTCGGCGGGCACAGGGATGCGAGTGAAGAAGCCGATGGCTCCTAAAAATTCGATACGCCAACGATTGAGTGTTTGAAGCATCAGTGATTACGCCGATTTTTCGCTTACGCCAGCGCTAGCAAACGAGGCCATGTCGTTTAAAAATGCCGCCGCTGCCACCACGAGTGGATAGGCCAGTGCTGCTCCTGTGCCTTCACCCAATCGCAGATCCAACTGCAAGAGCGGGTCGGCTTTGAGATGCGCAAGTACAGCGCGGTGACCCGCTTCGTGTGAGAGGTGTGAAAACACGCAATAGTCGAGCACGGTAGGTGCCATCTGACTTGCGACGAGCAGGGCGGAGGTGGTGATGAAGCCATCCACAAGGATGAGCATTTTTTGCTGCGCCGCCTCAAGGTACGCTCCTGTCATCATGGCGATTTCAAAGCCACCGAAGGCTGCGAGCACGTCCAGCGGACTTTGCGCGCTGCTGTGCAATATCATCGCGCCTTGAAGCACAGCCAGCTTGCGCGCTAGTCCTGCGTCATCCACGCCCGTACCGCGTCCCACGCATTGTTCAAACGGCAACTGGGCGAGTCGGCTGATGATGCACGCGGCAGCAGATGTGTTGGCGATTCCCATTTCACCAAAAGAAATGACGTTGCAACCGCCCACAGCGAGTCGCTGCACGAGAGCAGCACCTGCGTCTAGGGCTTGCTGCACCTCGACTGCGCTCATGGCAGCCTCTGTTGCAAAATTTTTTGTGCCCAATCCAATTGGCGTGTTGATGAAATCTGGATGATCTACGAAATCGGTGATGGCTTCGGCTACACCGCTATTTACAATTTTGAGCTGCATCCCGCTGGTTTTGGCAAACACATTAATCGCCGCATCACCACGCAAAAAATTAAAAACCATTTGCGCGGTGACCGCTTGCGGAAATGCCGATACACCCGACTGTGCAACGCCGTGGTCGCCAGCAAAAATGACGACTGCAGGTTTGGTCAAAACAGGCTCAAGCGTGTTTTGAATCAACCCTAATTTGAGCGCGACGGCTTCTAATTTGCCAAGGCTGCCTAGCGGTTTGGTTTTTTGATTGATTTTGTTTTGCAAAGCGGGCTGCAGGGCAAGCGAGGGAGAAGGTATGTTGAAAGCGATCGTCATGATTTGAAGGATACTCGAACTATGAACATCCAATCAACCTTTGCTAAGCGCCTTGGCAACGTCGAAACTTCCGCCATTCGTGAGCTGTTTAAGCTGCTTGCTAAGCCAGGCATTATTTCGTTTGCGGGTGGTTTTCCCGACGCATCTATGTTTGATGTGGATGGCATCAAAGCCGCAACGGATAAGGCGCTGGGCGACACTGCTGGTGCGGTTTTGCAATATGGCGCGACCGAGGGCTATAACCCGCTGCGCGAGAACTTATCCAAGCACATGGCGACCAAGGGCGTGACGGTTTCACCAGAAGGCTTAATCATTACCACGGGCAGCCAGCAAGCGTTAGACCTGATTGGTAAGACCATGATTGACGAGGGAGATAACGTCATCGTGGAAGCGCCCACGTTCTTGGCGACGATTCAATGCTTTAGGCTCTACGGTGCTAACGTGATTGGTGCGCCCATAGACGAGGGCGGCGTGAGGGTTGATAAGCTGGAAGAATTAATCGCGAAGCACAAGCCCAAGCTCGTCTATCTCATTCCAAGTTTTGGTAACCCCAGCGGTGCGCTTGTACCGCAAGATCGCCGCAAGCGGATTTTGGAGCTGGCGGTGAAGTACAAAACTTTGATCGTCGAAGACGACCCGTATGGCGAGCTGTACTTTGACGCATCGCCAAACGCTTGTGCGCCGCGCTCTCTGTTATCGATGGCAAGCGATGTGCCTGGAAGCCTTGACTGGCTTGCGTTTGCGGGCAGCTTCTCTAAAGTCATGTCGCCCGGTCTGCGTGTGGGCTGGTTGATTGCGCCACCTGAACTCTTGGCCAAAGCGACCATGTGCAAGCAATTTAGCGATGCGCATACCTCCAACCTCAGCCAAGCGATTGCGGCTAACTATTTGGCTTCTGGTGCAATGCCCACTAGCATGGACAAGGTACGCAAGGTGTACGCGGCGCGTGCCAAAACGATGGCGGAATGCTTGAAGGTTGAGTTTGGCAATGCGATTAGATTCACCGCTCCGCAAGGAGGCATGTTTTTTTGGGCAAATCTTACGGGTGCGGTGACGGACGCACGGAGGCAATCAACGGATGTGGCAGCGCTTGCTAAAGCGGCGATTACAAATAACGTGGCCTTCGTGCCAGGAGCCCCATTTTTTGCACATGATGCTGATATGACGGCACTGCGCCTGTCGTTTGCCACAGCCAATGAAGATTTGATCCGCGAGGGTGTGGCAAGGCTGGGACAGGCGTTCAGAAGCCTTTGAATTCAGCTTCCAGTCAGAAAGTAAAGATCATTAAAGACGCTTGAGGAAGTCAACAAATTAGCGCCTAAATCGTTAGACTAAGCATAGACAACAAGGAGAAATACCATGCGTACACTTAGTAAAGTCATGACGACAGCGGGTTCCGTCGCTGCATTAGTAGCGGCTTCTATTGGCACTGCACAGGCGCAAGAGCAAGGCCGCGTGCTTTCATCGCAGGCCGTGATTCACCAAGTAGCGGTGCCACGCCAAGTGTGCAACAACCAACAGGTAGCCGTACAAGGTCAAAAAAGTGGCGCTGGAGGCATGATGGGCGCGATTGCGGGCGGCGCGATCGGTAATAACGTAGGCGCAGGCTCTGGACGTGGAGTCGCCACAGTCATTGGGGTGATTGGCGGTGCCATGATGGGTGATCGCGTAGAAGGTGCTCCGCCCGTACAAATGCAAACGGTGCAAAGCTGCAGCACGCAAACTTTTTACGAAAATCGTACTTCAGGCTACAACGTGGTGTACGAGTACAACGGCAAACAATACAACGTGCAAATGCCCAACGATCCAGGTCAATTTGTACAGTTGCAAGTCACGCCTGTTGGCGCTGCTATGAGCATCCCAGCTCCTGTGATTCAACCGATGGTGCAGCAGCAAGTGATTCAGCCCGTGGTGGCTGCGCCTCAAGTGATTTATGCACAGCCGCAAGTGGTTTATGCACATCCCTACTATCCAGCGATTTATCCAGCCGTTAGCATCGGATTTGGCTGGCGCGGTGGCTACGGTTATCGTCGTTGGCACTAGTAAAAAAAGCCTCGAAATTTCGGGGCTTTTTTATTCGTATGAGTTGATGAGCCTGATCCTCGGCACTGTATCCACAGTTAGAGCTGCTTGGTTCCCCACCTGACTCGGTTGGCCGCTTTCCCATGCGAGGGGGCTCATCACTGCTGATTATAGAATCGTGTGATGTCATATCTCGTCCTTGCTCGCAAATACCGTCCGAAAACCTTTACCGAAATGGTCGGCCAAGAACATGTGGTGCAGGCATTGACCAATGCTCTGACCTCGCAGCGTCTGCATCATGCTTATCTTTTTACGGGAACACGCGGCGTGGGGAAAACGACTGTCTCGCGCATCCTGGCCAAATCACTGAATTGCTTAGGCGCAGACGGGCAGGGCGGCATTACGGCTAGCCCTTGCGGCGTTTGCGAAGCCTGCACCGCTATTGATGCGGGTCGTTTTGTTGATTACACAGAGTTAGATGCCGCGTCTAACCGCGGCGTGGATGAAGTGCAGCAATTGCTAGAACAAGCCGTCTATAAGCCCGTGCAAGGCCGTTTTAAAGTCTTCATGATTGACGAGGTGCACATGCTGACCAACACGGCGTTTAACGCCATGCTGAAGACGTTGGAAGAGCCACCTGAATACCTCAAGTTCGTACTAGCAACCACCGATCCGCAAAAAGTGCCCGTGACGGTGCTCTCTCGCTGCTTGCAATTCAATCTACGCCCCATGGCACCTGAGACGGTGCGTGCGCATCTTGAGACGATTCTTGCCGCAGAAAATATTGAGCGTGAACCTGCTGCCTTGCGGCTTTTGGCAAAAAATGCTCATGGTTCCATGCGTGATGGCCTTAGCTTGACCGATCAAGCCATTGCCTTTGGCGATGGCGCACTCAAAGAGGCACAAGTGCGGCAAATGCTGGGCGCGGTGGATGATCGCTACATCCTTGATTTGATTGGCAGCTTGGCACGCGGCGAGGGTGCTGCTGTGATTGCAACCGTGCGTAGTTTGCAAGATGCGGGTTTGAATGCCGCATCCACATTAGAGCAAATGACCGATGTGCTGCACCGCATGCTGGTGTCGCAAATTGGCGGCAAAGCCAGCGCGCTTCAGCTAGCGGACGAAGACACAACGATTGCTTCGCTGGCCACGCAAATGCCAGCAGATGAAATTCAATTGCTTTACAGCATTTGCTTGCATGGCAAAGCAGATTTAGGTTTAGCAAGCGATGAATACGCTGCGCTGACCATGACTTTGCTGCGTTTGCTCGCCTTCAAGCCTAAAAAAATGACTGATGGGAGTGCCGCCGAGCCGTCAAAAAAGCCTGAGATGCTAGAGGAGAGGCCGCCGCCGGTGCCTGTACGTATTCAACCTGAGCCATTGGCAGACTCAAAAACTGAAATCCCTACGCCGCCAAAAGCACCGACTCCTGCCGTGCCCGTGCTTGAGATCACGCTGCTGGGCGATGTTTGGTTTGAAATGACGCAGCAACTGATTGCAAACGAATCGATCGGCGCTTTGGTACGTGAGCTCGCGTTGCAATCGCAGCTCATTTCAAAAGAAACGGATGCTTGGGTTTTGCAGGTAGATAACGCGCTCTTGGCAAATCCTGCGCACGCAGAAAAATTGCAAACTGCATTGCAAACCATAGAGCCAAACGCGAAGCTACAGGTGCAATCGGGCAGCGTGGTTGATACACCCGCTAAGCGCTTGGCGAAAGCGGCGAACGAACTTCAGGCCGCTGCCGAAGCGCTCATCATGAATGATCCAACTGTGCAGCAGCTCATGCGAGAATTCGATGCGAAAATTGTGCCGAACTCCATTAAGTCAATCAAACTTAGCCATTTAACTCACCCTATCAATACAACGGAAAAGGAAGAACATGTTTAACAAAGGACAGCTCGCAGGGCTTATGAAACAAGCGCAAAACATGCAAGACAACATGAAAAAAGCGCAAGAAGAGCTGGGGAATATCGAAGTGACAGGCGAATCGGGCGCGGGCCTTGTCAAGATCACCATGACTTGCAAGCACGACGTGCGCCGCGTGCAGATTGATCCATCTCTCTTAGCGGACGACAAAGACATGCTGGAAGATTTAGTGGCCGCTGCGTTTAATGCTGCACTCAAAAAAGCCGAAGACACCAGCAGTGAAAAGATGGGCAAGATCACCGCTGGTATGCCTAGCTTGCCAGGTGGCATGAAATTACCGTTTTAAATTAGAACGCCAATGCAAAGCCTCACTGCTCTTATCGAGGCTCTGCGCGTCTTGCCAGGCGTGGGCGAAAAGTCCGCTTCGCGTATGGCATTTCATTTGCTTCAGCATGACCGAGGCGGCGCGATGCGTCTCTCGCAGGCCTTATCTGGCGCGGTCTCGCAGGCGATGCACTGCACGCGCTGCAACACGTTTAGTGATGCGCTGCTATGCGGCACGTGCGCGGATGAATCCCGCGATGCCACAAAGCTGTGCGTGATTGAAACGCCAGCCGATCAATCCGCCCTAGAGCGCAGCGCCGCATACAAAGGCTACTACTTTGTGCTGATGGGGCATTTGAGTCCGCTGGATGGCATAGGTGCAGCGCAATTGAATGTTCAGGCGTTGCTAAAGCGAGCCATGGACGGCGTTGTGACCGAGGTCATTTTGGCGACCAACTTTACAGCCGAAGGCGAAGCGACAGCTCATTTAATTGCACAAACGCTCAAAGCCAAAGGCATTGCTGTGACGCGCTTAGCTCGTGGTATCCCTGCAGGTAGCGAGTTAGAGTATGTGGACTTGGGTACGATTGCATACGCCTTGAGCGATAGACGATAACTTTTCGACGTAGGAGATCAAAATGACACATTTCACAATTGCTTACGGCTGTGTGTTGGTGATGGCCGTGCTTCCCATCATTTGCGCAGGATTGGCTAAAAGAGTGGGTTTTGGCAAGCCGCGTCGCGAGGGTGGCTACGACAACCTTGATCCGCGCATTTGGCTCGGCAAGCAAACAGGTTTTGCCGCAAGAGCGAACGCTGCGCAAGCGAACACATTTGAGGCGTTGCCGTTCTTTTTTGCGGCGGTCATCATTGCACATCAGCTGGGTGCAATTCAACTGCGGCTAGACATTTTGGCGCTGATTTTTGTGTTGCTGCGGGTGCTCTACATCATGATGTACGTGGCGGGTATTGGTAGTTTGCGCAGTCTCATTTGGACAGTGGCCTTTGCCGTCAATGTGGGTATTTTGTTTTTAGGTTTTCGCTAAAACCGCGCAGCCACGCTGCACGGCGGGGCGCGCAGCGATCTTGTCAAACCAAGCTTTAAGCGCTGGGTAGTCGCTCCAATTGATGCCTTGCTTTTGCCATGAGTTGACCCACGGAAAAATGGCAATATCAGCGATAGAGTATGCTTTGCCACCCATGAATGGCGACGTTTGCAAACGCTTGTCCATCACGCTGTATAGCCGTTTGGCCTCAACGGTGTAGCGATTGATGGCGTACGGAACCTGCTCGGGTGCAAAGACGCGAAAGTGATGCGCTTGACCCAGCATCGGTCCCACGCCACCCATTTGGAACATCAGCCACTCCAGCACCTCAAACTTGGCACGCGCGCTCTTGGGTAAAAATTTACCTGTTTTGCTTGCTAAATACAGCAAAATAGCGCCCGACTCCATCAAGTGAATGGGCTTGCCATCAGGGCCGTTTGGATCAACCAGTGCTGGGATTTTGTTATTCGGACTGATCTTTAAAAACTCAGGTGCAAATTGATCACCTTTGCCAATGTTGATCGGGTGCGCTTGCCAGTCGCGACCTAATTTGAAGCCGCACTCCTCCAGCATGATGTGGATTTTGTGTCCGTTAGGGGTTGGCCAAGAATAAACGTCAATCATGAAGTGCTCCAATAAAAGTCTAATTTTGTGTCATTCATTTTGTAGTGCCGCCAGCAAATCGGTCTCAAGTGACAAGATGTCTTTTGGTTTTTGAAAGACGGCGCCATCTACCACAAAGCTGTCCTCAACGCGCTCGCCCAGTGTTGTGATTTTTGCGAGCTGTAAATTCACTTCGTGCTGCGCGAGTACGCGTGCAATGGCGTACAGCAAGCCGACTCGGTCGCTGGCGGCCAGACTCAAAATCCAGCGCTGACCTTTTTCGTCGGGATGCAATTCCACACGCGGTTGGATGGGGAAGCTCTTGACGCGCCTTGACTGGCGTGCTTTTGGTGCATTGGCGAGCGGCGCAAGTAGCGTTAAATCTGACGTCAATCCAGCTTCAATTTGTAGGATGAGTTCATTGTTTTGATCGGCATCCAGTCCAACGGCAGTCACTTGGAAGCTATCGAGTGCATGCCCGCTATTTGTGGTGTGGATTTTGGCATCCCAAATGCTGAAGTTGTGTCGCTCAAAATAGCCGCAAATGCGGGCAAAAAGATCAGGAATGTCAGGTGTGTAAATCAATACCTGTAAGCCTTCGCCAATGGGTGAGAGCCGAGCACGAATGATGGGAGTTGCGCTACCGACATGCGGCATCAAGAGCCTTGTGTGCCACGCCACATCGGACGCTGCTTGGCGCATAAAGTAGCTCACGTCCAGCGTTTTCCAAAGCGGCTGTGCCGAAGCAGCTTGCAAATCATACAAGGCTAATGCCTCGCAGGCCCTACGCTGTGTGCCCTCCACGAGGGATGCTGCATCGGGGGCACGTCCACCAAGAACGCGCGTGGTGTAGCGGTACAAATCCTCTAGCAGCTTGGCTTTCCAAGCATTCCACACTTTGGGCGATGTGCCTCTGATGTCGGCAACCGTCAGCAAGTACAGCGCCGTCAAATAGCGCTGGCTCCCGACTCGCTTGGCGAACGCCGCAATCACGTCAGGATCGGACAGATCTTGTTTTTGCGCAATTTGACTCATCGTCAGATGTTCTTTGACCAAGAACGCGATCAAGTTCGCATCCTCTAATGCCACACCATGCTGCTTACAAAACAAATGCGCTTCGGCAATGCCGAGCTCGGAGTGATCGCCGCCGCGACCCTTGGCGATGTCGTGGAAGAGGGCTGCAATATACAAAATCCAAGGCTTGTCCCAGCCGCCTGCTAGCTGCGAGCAAAACGGATACTCGTGAGCATGGTCGGCAATAAAAAAGCGGCGTACGTTTCTAAGCACCATCAAAATGTGTTGATCGACGGTATAGACATGGAACAAGTCGTGCTGCATTTGTCCCACAATGCGCCGAAAGACCCACAAATAGCGGCCTAGCACGGAGGTCTGGTTGAGCAAACGCATCGTGTGCGTGAGTCCATCATTGGTTTGCATGATGGATAGAAACGTGGCACGGTTGATGGGGTCGCGTCTAAATGCGGCGTTCATCAGACCACGTGCGTTGTACAGCGCGCGCAAGCAGCGGGCTGAAAGACCATTGACTCCAGCGGTCTTTTGAAAGACATGAAAAGTCTGCAAAATGGCCTCGGGTTTGCGTTGATACAAATCGTCACTGGCAATATCTAACAAGCCATTTTTATCAAAAAAATCATCCGTTAGCTGGATGGGCTGGACGGCGCTAGGATTTAAACGCTCGTTGATGTTGAGCAGCAAAATTTGATTGAGCTGCACGACGGCCTTGGCTGCCCAGTAATAGTCGTGCATCAGCGCTTCGCTGTTTTTGCGTGAGGACTCTAACTCGAACCCCATGCTTTGTGCCACCTGTGTTTGCAGGTCAAAAACCAGCCTGTCTTCACGCCTCTTGGTGATGATGTGCAAACGTGTGCGGATGTTGGAGAGCACGACCTCATTACGACGCAATTGCTTGGCTTCAAACGCAGTCGCAAGCCCATGGGTCGCCAGCTCGTCCCATGTGCCGCCATACCCAGCAGCTTTTGCCAGCCACAAAATGATGTGGAGATCGCGCAGACCACCAGGAGACTCTTTGCAGTTGGGCTCCAAGGCGTATGGCGTGTTTTCAAATTTGTTGTAACGCTGCGCCATCTCTAATGTCTTTGCTGTTGCAAAGGCTTGCGGGTTCATGGCTGCAAAGAAGTCGGCTTGGAAAGCCTGATACAACTTGGCCTGCGGGCCGCCTGGCTTGCAAAGCGTGATGCAGCGAGCCTCTAGCAAGGCTGTTTGAATTGTGATGTCTTTGCCTGCTTCGGCAATGCACTCATCCAAACGCCTGACCGACGAGCCGATCTCTAGCCCCGCATCCCAACAAAGACCAATAAATGATTCGATTTTTGCTTGTAGCGCGGCATCCGTTTGTGGGTCGGCGCTATTGGGTAGCAGCACCAAAACATCGACATCAGAGTAGGGAAATAGCTCGCCACGCCCATAGCCACCCACCGCGACAAGACAAAATTGTTCAGACGCTGCCAAGCCTGATTTCACCCAAATATGTGTCAGCGTTTGATCGGTTAATTTGGACAGCTCCCGCAGCAACTTGCGGGTTGTCATTTGCTCGTATTGGACGAGTAGGGCTTGTTTGTCTGTGCGGTAGGTCATGCCGCTAGTTTTACGTTTTTGTTGACGTGATAAATGCAGGTAACTCTGGGTAGCCTTCGGATAGCGTTAACACTTCGAATCCTGTTTCCGTCACCAACACCGTGTGCTCCCACTGTGCCGACAGCGAGCGGTCTTTAGTCACCACGCCCCAGCCGTCGGGCAAGCCTTTGGTTTCTTTGCGGCCTGCGTTAATCATGGGTTCTACGGTAATTGTCATGCCTGGCACCAAGATGGTTTTGGCTTCGGGGCTGACGAAATGCAAAATTTGCGGCTCTTCATGAAAGTTACGACCAATGCCGTGACCACAGTAGTCTCGCACGACGGAGCAACCTTGTGTTTCGGTAAATTTTTGAATCGCACGGCCAATTTCTACGATGCAAACATTCGGCCCGATTTTAGAAATACCGTGCCACATCGCGTCGTAAGTCAACGCGCATAGACGTTTGGCTGCAATGGATGCTTCGCCAATCACGAACATGCGGCTCGTGTCGCCAATCCAGCCATCTTGGGTAGTCACGCCAACGTCAATATTAAGGATATCGCCCTTACGCAGCGGTTTATCGTTTGGAATGCCGTGGCACACCATGTTATTGACCGACGTGCAAATCGATTTAGGATAAGGATTGCCGCCCATTGGGTCGTAGTTCAGTGGCGCGGGAGTCGATTTGAGATCATGCTTGATGAAGTCGTAAGCCAGTTTGTCAATCTGATTGGTCGTCTTGCCTTCGCGGACAAACGGGGTCAGGTAATCCAAAAGTTGAGAGGCGGCGCGTCCCGCAGCGCGCATGCCTTCGATTTCTTCTTTGTTTTTGATGGTGATAGTCATACGCGAGTGATTATAAATTTAGCCCTTACAGAGCCGTCACCAACATCGTGCCAGCCAATCGGTCGTGGACAAATTGTTTAGAAGGGTGTAACCATGCTAGCAGTACGTAGAGCACCATCCACCCCGCTAATGCACCATAGAGGCGTTGGTTATTGAGTTCTGTGAACGCCAGTGCAGTGAGAGGGGGGGCAAACCAGAGCCAAGATAGTAAATAGCGCACTACTGCAAGCCTTATGGATAGTGGCTTACCAGCCGTATCGGTTATTTTGATGCGCCAAGTTTTCATGGCGAGTGTTTGGCCTTTTGACCAAAACCAACTGAAGTAAATGCCAATCACCACAAACAAAATACAACTTAAGGCAACATGATGCGTAAGTGCGTTTTTGCTATTGGTTACAAGACTAAATAAGAGAGCCGTGATGGCACATACGGCAAAGAGCAGCAGTCCTTCATAGACCCAAGCCGCCATGCGTTTCAACAAACTGGCGGGGGTCATTTTTCGGTTGGAACTAGCGTTGCCGCAGAGGGCGTAGGTACAGGAACCGACGATGACTTGCCAGGCAGCACTTTGTTTTGCGGTTTTGCAGCAAGTGCGGCGCTATTGGGTGTATTGGCTTTTGCCTTGGCCTGTAATTTGGTTTTTTCGTCTGGGCTTAGGGCTTGATAGGCTTCCCATTGCTTTTGTTTTTCTTCAGGGCTAAGTGTCTTGGCTACGGAAAAATTAAGTCGTGCTTGTGCACGCTGTTCGGGTGATAAGTGAACCCAGTCCGTCATTCGAGTGTGCAATTTGGTTTGATCGTCGACGCTTAGCTTGCTATAGTTTTTAGATACTTCTAGCCACTTACGCTTTTGTGGCTCGCTCATTTTGAGCCACTCCGTTTGCAACGGCGCAAGCGCGACGTGCTGCTCAGGTTTGAGGTCAGCCCACATGGGTTTGGTGACTTTAGATGGTTTTACTGCCTTAGAGGGCGGTGTCTTGGCGGGAGTGGGCGCAGTTTCCGCGCCCCAGGCGCTAGCGCACACCAAAAAAGCGGCTAGGTAAGAAAAGAGTCGAACTGACAGCGTCATCGATTAACGCTCCGTCTGCAATTTAAGGAATTGTCCAAAGCCTTGGTCAGCGTAGGCTGCCGGAGGTAAATCATCGGTGAGGAGGGCAGCGTCTACATCAGCAATTTCTTTCGCACGGTAGTCGTTTTGTAGTTGATTAATCGCAATCAAGCCGACAACTAGCGCAACCAAAGGAACAATCATCCCCAGCTTGCTAAACAAGTTGAAGTTACCACCGCCTAAAGCGAATACACCACTTGTTTGCGGAGCAAGGCTCCAGGCGGTGCTTGTTGACGCTATTTTTTGTGCGCCAATCGCACGCTCGCGCGCAAAACGTAGCCGCTCTGCAATATCGGGGGATGTGATTTGCGCAGCTGTGTCCAGACGCTGAATCAAGCTTTTAGCGAATTGGTCTTGTGTAATGAAAATAGTTTTATGTGTCATAGCTTGATTCCGATTTCTTTAAGCGATTTACCTAAAGCTTGGCATGCTCGCGAGCAGTGCGTTTTGACGCTGCCCTCGGTGCACCCCATAGCCGCAGCAGTCTCTGCCACGTCCATCTCCTCCCAATAACGTAAAAGGAAGGCTTCTCGTTGACGTGCTGGGAGCTTTTCGATTTCTTTTTCTAATAACTTTAGCGTTTCTTTGCGATCGAGTGTGGACTCTGCACTCTCATTTTGTTCAGAAGTGTCCAAAACCTCTAAAGTTTCCAAAATGTCCGACTCATCATCGTCCAGCCCCGAACCAAAGTCGCTGAAGTTGCTAAAAACTGCTCGGTCTTTCTTTTGCGCTCGAAACCAATCTAGGGTCGTGTTTGACAAAATTCGAGCGAACAACAGCGGCAATTCTGCGATTGGCTTATCGCCATAGTGAATAGACAGCTTCATCATGCTGTCTTGCACAATGTCTAGCGCCGACTCCTCATTCCGCACGTGATAGACGCTTCGCTTGAAAGCCCGTCTTTCGGCCTCTTTGAGGAAGTTAGAGAGTTCTAAAGGAGTTGCCAAAAGTCAGATTTCAAAAAGGTAAAAAAGGTCTATGCGATAATCGAAGGCTTATCAAACGAATCCTGAACCGATCATCTTATCTTGATGATCCATGTTTTGGATTCTAAGTCGCCAAGTTACTTCACAAGAGTGTACGACGCGGCACCCAAGGTTTTTCAACTGAAATTCACGAAAGGTTGTTCATGGCAACAAACTCACCTCCTAAAAACTTAGCGCTCGAAGGCCAAGCAGGCGACGAGCTTATGGGTTCTGACATCTTAGTCAAAGCCCTCATTGAAGAAAACGTCAAGCATATCTGGGGCTACCCGGGCGGTGCAGTTCTCTACATTTACGACGCGTTTTACCGTCAAGACAAAATCCAGCACGTATTGGTGCGCCACGAGCAAGCTGCCGTTCATGCCGCAGACGGTTATGCACGCGCCACTGGCGAAGTCGGCGTGGCGCTAGTGACATCAGGTCCTGGTGTGACCAACGCCATCACTGGCATTGCCACCGCCTACATGGACAGCATCCCGATGGTCATCATCACGGGTAATGTACCGACTCACGCGATTGGCTTAGATGCCTTCCAAGAGTGCGATACGGTTGGCATTACGCGTCCTATCGTCAAGCATAATTTCTTGGTGAAAGATCCGCGCGATTTAGAGCTGACGATTAAAAAAGCTTTTCATATCGCGCGCACAGGTCGTCCAGGCCCTGTGGTGATTGATATCCCGAAGGACGTGTCGTTCAAAAAAGCGACTTACCACGGGTACACACAAGCCGTTGATATGCGCTCGTATCAGCCCGTGATGAAGGGACATACGGGGCAAATCAAAAAAGCGATGCAATTGCTGCTTGGTGCCAAGCGTCCGTACATTTATTCGGGTGGCGGTGCGATTTTGAGTAACGCTACGGGCGAACTGCGTCATTTGGTTGAGACGTTGGGTTACCCTTGCACAAACACCCTCATGGGACTGGGCGCAATTGATGCCAACAACCCCAAGTTTTTGGGCATGCTCGGGATGCACGGCACGGTGGAGGCCAATAACGCGATGCAAAACTGCGACGTGTTGATTGCCATTGGCGCACGTTTTGATGACCGCGTGATTGGCAATCCCAAGCACTTTGCGCAAAACGAACGCAAGATCATTCACATCGACATCGATCCTTCCAGTATTTCTAAGCGCGTGAAGGTCGACGTACCTATTGTGGGCGATGTCAAAGATGTTTTGATTGAGCTGATGGGAATGATCAAAGAGTCTGGGCTGAAACCCGACGCGGCTGCTTTGGCGGATTGGTGGAAAACCATTGAAGGCTGGCGTTCCAGAGACTGCATGAAGTACGACAGCGAAAATACAGTTGTCATCAAGCCACAAAAAGTGATTGAAACGCTGTGGAACATGACTAAAGATGACGATGTGTACATCACATCCGATGTGGGTCAGCACCAGATGTGGGCGGCGCAATACTACAAGTTCAAAGATCCACGCCGCTGGATTAACTCGGGTGGCCTTGGTACCATGGGCGTGGGCATTCCCTACGCCATGGGTATCAAGCTGGCAAAGCCTGATTCTGAGGTGTTTTGCGTGACGGGCGAAGGCTCGGTACAAATGTGTATCCAAGAGTTATCGACTTGCTTGCAATACAAAACGCCGATCAAGATTTTGGCGCTGAACAACCGCTATCTCGGCATGGTTCGTCAGTGGCAAGAGATTGAATACTCGGGTCGCTACTCCAGCAGCTATATGGATGCATTGCCTGATTTCGTCAAGCTGGCTGAGGCTTACGGGCATGTGGGCATCAAGGTGGAGCGTCCTGAAGATGTAGAGCCTGCGCTGCGCGAAGCTCGCCGATTGAAAGACCGAACGGTGTTTTTGGACATCCAAACCGATCAAACCGAAAACGTGTTCCCGATGGTGCAAGCAGGTAAGGGCATCACCGAGATGCTGCTAAGTGCCAACCTTGGCTCGGAGGATCTGTAATGAGAAAACATATCATCGCCGTTTTATTAGAAAACGAAGCAGGCGCATTGTCGCGTGTGGTCGGTCTTTTCTCCGCTCGCGCCTACAACATCGAAAGCCTGACAGTCGCCCCGACAGAGGACCCCACGCTGTCGCGCATGACGATTCAAACTTCGGGCTCAGACGAAGTGATTGAACAAATCACCAAGCACTTGAACCGTTTGATTGAAGTCGTCAAAGTGATTAACCTCACCGAAGGTGCGTACACCGAGCGAGAGCTCATGATGGTGAAAGTTCGCGCGGTGGGCAAAGAGCGCGAAGAAATGATGCGTATGGCGGAAATTTTCCGTGGCCGCATCATCGACGTAACGGACAAGAGTTACACGATTGAGCTCACGGGCGATCTGACCAAGAACGACGCGTTTTTGCAAGCGATTGACAAGAGCGCGATTTTAGAGACGGTACGTTCTGGCGCATCAGGTATTGGACGAGGCGAGAGAATTCTGAGACTCTAATCAGGCCTCTAATTTTTAATTTATTTTTTACTTTTTTATTTAACTTAAGGACATCAAAATGAAAGTTTTTTACGACAAAGATTGCGATCTGAGCGTTATCAAGGGCAAGACAGTTGCCATCATCGGTTACGGCTCGCAAGGTCATGCACACGCTCAAAACTTGAACGACAGCGGCGTGAAAGTGGTTGTGGGTCTGCGCAAAGGCGGCGCGTCTTGGCCAAAGGTCGAGAAGGCTGGCCTCAAGGTCATGGAAGTGGCCGATGCAGTGAAAGCTGCTGACGTTGTCATGATTTTGTTGCCTGATGAGCAAATCGGCGCGGTGTACACCAATGACGTCGAGCCAAACATCAAATCTGGTGCCTCCCTCGTGTTTGCACACGGCTTTAACGTGCACTATGGGCTTGTCACACCACGCGCTGACTTAGACGTGTGGATGGTCGCCCCTAAAGCCCCAGGGCACACGGTTCGCGGTACATATGCTCAAGGTGGTGGCGTGCCCCACCTGATTGCGGTGTACCAAGACAACTCAGGCAAAGCCAAAGAACTCGCGCTGTCGTACTCGATGGCAAACGGTGGCGGCAAAGCTGGCATTATTGAAACCAATTTCCGCGAAGAGACAGAGACCGACTTGTTCGGCGAGCAAGCCGTTTTGTGTGGCGGCGCTGTGGAGCTCATCAAGGCTGGCTTTGAGACCCTTACAGAGGCAGGTTACGCACCAGAGATGGCGTACTTTGAGTGCTTACACGAGCTCAAACTCATTGTGGACATGATCTATGAAGGCGGCATCGCCAACATGAACTACTCCATCTCTAATAATGCAGAGTATGGCGAGTACGTCACAGGCCCACGCATCGTGACCGCAGAGACAAAAGCGGTAATGAAGCAGTGCTTGAAGGACATCCAAACGGGCGAATATGCCAAGAGCTTCATCTTGGAAAACAAGGCTGGTGCGCCAACGCTCATTAGCCGTCGCCGCTTGAACGCGGAGCATCCAATTGAAGTTGTGGGCGAAAAACTTCGCGCCATGATGCCTTGGATCAAAGCCAATAAACTGGTGGACAAATCACGTAACTAATTTTTAGTTCGGATGTACAGGAGCCGCGCTTTAGCAATAAGGCGCGGCTTTTTCAATTAAACTGACCCAATATGGAAAACACACCAATACCACGTCACAAAGGCATTTACGTACTGCCTAACCTGTTTACGCTTGCCGCCTTGTTTGGTGCGTTTTATGCCATTGTGATGGCGATGGATGGTCGTTTTGAATTGTCTGCGATGGGGATATTTGCAGCCATGGTTTTAGACAGCTTAGATGGTCGCGTGGCTCGCATGACGAATACGCAAAGCGAGTTTGGAGAACAAATGGATTCGCTGGCTGATATGGTGTCTTTTGGTGCAGCCCCCGCATTGATTGCTTACGAGTGGGCATTGCGCGACATTGGACGTTGGGGTTGGGTGGCTGCTTTTGTGTATTGCTCATGCGCTGCTCTACGCTTGGCTCGCTTTAACGTCAATACGGCTGTGGTGGACAAACGCTACTTTCAAGGCTTACCATCGCCAGCTGCTGCGGCTTTGGTCATAGGCTTTATGTGGGTTTGTATTGAGCTTGGCGTGAGCGGAAAAGATGTCGTATGGGTCGTCTTTGTTTTATCGCTCTATGCGGGGCTCACTATGGTGACCAATGTTCCGTTTTATAGTTTTAAAGACATGCACTTCAAAAAGACGGTGCCGTTTGTGGTGTTGGTTGCTATCGCGTTATTGATTGGTGTCATTGGCCTGCACCCACCCTCAGTGCTCTTCATTATTTTTATGCTTTACGGTGTTAGCGGTTATGCCATTTTGTTTTACAAGCGCGCAAAAGGGCAAACTGTTAGTGTCATTAGCACATCGATTGACGAGCCCGAAGAAAAAGGCCTGCATCAGTAATTTTTGTACAACCAAAAAACCTGTGCTATATTCCAACTCATGTATTCAACTTTGATTTCTTCGCTGCTACTACTGCTACCCCAACAACGGGCGGCTGTTTTTGCGCATCTATAAGTCAAGCAAAACCAAATACCGACCCGTTGTTAACACCAACGGGTTTTTTTATGTCCGAATTTTCGATTGATTTTTAGGAGCTTCACATGTCAGACCAACTCATCATTTTTGACACCACCTTGCGCGATGGCGAACAAAGCCCTGGCGCATCCATGACGCGTGACGAAAAACTCCGCATTGCCCGCCAATTAGAGCGTCTCAAGGTTGACGTGATCGAGGCTGGCTTTGCGGCATCGTCCAACGGTGATTTCGAATGCGTCAAAGCCATTGCCGAAGTCATCAAAGACTCCATCATTTGCTCACTTGCTCGCGCTAACGACCGCGACATTTCCCGTGCTGCCGAAGCCTTAAAACCTGCCAACCGCGCCCGTTTGCACTTGTTTCTTGCCACTAGCCCGCTGCACATGGAGATGAAGCTGCGCATGACACCAGACCAAGTGTTCGAGCAAGCCAAGCAATCCACCCGCTTCGCCCGTAACTTGATGGACGACATTGAGTTTTCGCCCGAAGACGGTTACCGCAGTGACCCTGATTTCTTGTGCCGTGTGTTGGAAGCCGTTATTAAAGAGGGCGCAACCACCATCAATGTGCCCGATACCGTTGGTTATGCCGTGCCAGAACTCTATGGCAACTTCATCAAAAACTTGCGGACACGCATCCCCAATTCCGACAAAGCCGTCTGGAGCGTCCACTGTCACAACGACCTTGGCATGGCCGTGGCGAACAGCTTGGCTGGTGTCAAGATTGGTGGCGCACGTCAAATTGAGTGCACGATCAACGGCCTTGGTGAACGTGCGGGCAATTGCAGCTTGGAAGAAGTGGTTATGGCGCTCAAAACCCGTAGCGATTATTTCAACTTAAACACACGTGTGGACACTAGGCAAATCCTGCCTGCAAGTCGTATGGTGAGTCAAACCACGGGCTTTGTGGTGCAGCCCAACAAGGCAATTGTGGGAGCCAATGCGTTTGCGCACGCCAGTGGCATCCACCAAGACGGCGTTTTGAAAGCGCGTGAGACCTACGAAGTCATGAAGGCCGAGGACGTGGGCTGGACGGCTAACAAAATTGTGCTCGGTAAACTTTCGGGTCGCAATGCCTTCAAACAACGCTTGCAAGAGCTTGGCGTGCAAATGGACAGTGAGGCCGAGACCAATGCTGCGTTCCTCAAGTTCAAAGAACTCGCCGATAAAAAATCCGAGATTTTTGACGAAGACATTCTCGCTTTGGTTAGCGAAGAAAACGTCGCAGCTGAGAACGAGCACTACGCCTTCGTGTCACTTGCGCAGTCCAGCGAAACGGGCGAGCGCCCCAACGCGAAAGTCATTTTTACCATTGGCGGCAAAGAGGTCAGTGGTGAATCACAGGGCAACGGGCCCGTAGACGCATCCTTAAAGGCCATCGAAACCCACGCCAAAAGCGGGGCAGAGATGGTGCTCTACTCGGTGAACGCCATAAGCGGTTCAACGGAGAGCCA
>JANXRP010000191.1 GCA_025352965.1 Comamonadaceae bacterium | reverse complement strand
GAACGAGCGCTTGCCAACTAAGAAGCTAATGAAAAAATTACTCGCACTCTTCATCGCTGTTTTATCCATTTCTTGCTTCGCAGGTAATGATGACGTAGGTGTGATCTTGCTTCATGGCAAATGGGCCAAATCGACCGCAGGGCTTGCGCCCTTAGCCCGTGAGTTGGAGTCGCGCGGTTTTAGAGTTGCGACGCCGCTGATGCCTTGGTCGGATGGCCGCGAATACGATGTGGACTATCCAACCGCGCTTACTGAAATAGACGCTGCCGTTAAAGCTTTGAGAAGCAAAGGCGCTAAGCGCATTGTGGTGGGAGGGCAAAGTTTTGGCGCAAATGGTTCTATTGCCTTTGCAGGATCGGGGCGTGAGCTCGATGGCATCATCCTTATGGCACCTGGTCATGTGCCCGATCAAGGTGGATTTAGGCAAACCGTTGCAAGTAGTGTTAGCAAAGCAAAACAGCTTATTGCCGATGGCAAGGCTGACGAAAAGACTGATTTTGTTGATAGCAATCAAGGAAGTCGTAAAACAATTTTTACGACTCCAAAAAATTATCTCTCCTACTTTGACCCCGATGGTCTTGGTGCTATGCCAAGGTCTGCCCAAGCTATTAGCAAACCCATTCCGCTGCTGATCGTGATGGGAAATCAAGATAGCTTATCTCGCCTTGGCGAATCTTATATTTTTAATAAAGCACCCAAACATCCTAAGAGTGCATATGTCACGATTGATAGCGATCATTTCAAGACCCAAACGTTGGCTATCCCAGAAGTTGTGAAGTGGTTGGAGTCCTTATGAATCTCCCCTACCTTTTCTGGTCAGACCTAACGACCCAGCAATTTGTAGAACTAGCCGCTAGCCCAGATGTAGCAAGGCTTGTAGCCGTGCTACCTGTGGCAGCAACCGAGCAGCATGGGCCCCACCTGCCACTGAACGTGGATAGCCTGATTGTGGATGGCGTGATGAAAGCGGCGCTGCCTCACCTGGGCACCACGCCTGCGCTCTTTATGCCCACGCAAAAAATATCGCTCAGTACCGAGCACAAAGATTTTGCGGGCACGCTCACCCTTTCGCCGCAGACGGTGATGGCGCTGTGGATGGACATTGGCGCGTCGGTTGCTCGCACGGGTATCAAAAAATTGTTGTTACTGAACTCGCACGGCGGCAATGTGGGCTTGATGGACGTAGTGGCGCGTGAGTTGCGTGCTACGCATGGGCTGATGGTTTATCACACCAGTTGGTACAACTTACCGCTTGGCGGTGCAGAGCATTTATTTAGCGCGGAGGAACATCGCTTTGGCATTCATGCGGGCGCGATTGAAACATCGATGATGCTGGCGCTGCGCCCAGACCTTGTAAAGATGGATTTGGCGGAAAATTTCTACTCTACTTCGCAAGATCGTGCCGCCAAGTACGCCGTTTTGGGCAATGGTAAAAGCGCAAAATTGGGCGGGTTAATGCAGGACTACAACGCAAAAGGTGCTGCAGGCAATGCGCTGGAAGCCACAGCGGATAAGGGTTTACAGCTCATCGATGCTGCAGGGCGTGCGCTGGCGCAGTTGCTGGCTGAGATGAGTGAGTTACCCTTGACTACGCTGGCTTCGCTTCCCAAATAACCGACCGCATCGCTAGTGACCGCATGTCGTAAGTTTCGTTAAAAAACCGAAACGAATCATGCTCGTCAGCCGCACCTGCTGCGTGCAGGATAGGTAAATAATGGTCGTAGCTTGGATGCGCCAGTTTGGCCACTGCACCCAAATCTTGAAAATTAGCCAGCTCTGCCAAGCTACCCGCTTCGATGTGCTGTTTTACAAATTCATCGAACTGGGCGTTCCAGTCGAATGGCTCGCCTTGCCCCATCACGCGCAAGTTGTGCACGACGTTGCCGCTTCCCACAATAAGCACGCCGTGATCACGAAGCGCTCGTAGTTTTTGCCCCATCTCAAAGTGCTTAGTCGGATGTGCGTGCCAATCAAGGCTGAGTTGCAAGGTTGGGATGTCCGCATCTGGGAACATGGGTTTTAAAACGCCCCACGTGCCGTGGTCTAAGCCCCATTCCGTATGGTCTAGCTCAGCCCCTATCTGGGAGGCTATATCCCGTGCGGCCTCTGAAGCGCCTGGTGCTGGGTATTGCTGATCGAACAATTCTTGCGGGAAACCACCAAAATCATGGATGGTTTTAGGCTTTTCCATCGCCGTGAGGAACCAGCCCTTGGTCAACCAATGCGCGGAAACGCACACAATGAGCTGTGGTTTGGGGTAACGAGCGAGCAAATCCTTGCCAAGCGCCTGCCAGCTACGCCTGTAATCATTGTCCAAAATGACGTTCATAGGGCTACCATGCCCCAAAAACAGGACAGGCATACGCGGTGAGGGTTTTAATGTGGAAAAGTTCATAAAAAAGTCAATTCTTCGCTAGAATAGAGTGAATGTTGCAGTGCAGCATATTTTATACTTTTAAGGATCTCCATGTTGTATCAACTCTACGAAGCACAGCGCAGTTTTATGGAA